>NZ_JANGCA010000014.1:0-97066 GCF_024463855.1 Clostridium sp. DFI.1.208
TTTTTTGAACTTTATTACTCCTTTTTGAAACCCCATGATAATTTAGAGCCTAGCGTTCACTTGCTAAAACCCCATAATAATTTAGAGCTCATTTCTACTCAACCCCACGATAATTTAGAGCCCCCTTCTTTCTGCCGCGATGTGTAGACAGGCGCATCCTTGTTTTATATACGTTGAAAACTTGTAATTATAATGAAAACACATAAGACCAGAAAGAGGATTGCTATCCAGTTACTGAAAAAGGCGCGAACGCGATAGCCTCTGTTATGAATTACATAATTTCGTATGACCAGTCTTTTCTGAAAGAGGACATACAGCGCATACAGCAGAAACAGAGCTTCTAATACAATAAAGACTGTAGAAATCTGGCCGTTGTCTGAAAGAAAGGAAACTTCCATGATCGCAAAAGCGTTATTCAGAAAATGAATCGCTATCCCAGGAAGAATACTTCCTGACTTCAAAACAACATAGCAAATAATAACACTGAGAGCAAAAACAGGAACACTCTGCGGAATATTTCCATGCAGCAATGCAAACAGCAGGCTTGTCACAAGAATTGCGAAGACATTGCCATATCTTTTCAGCGCTTGTAAAATCAATCCGCGAAAGAGAAGCTCTTCCATGATTGGCGCAAGGATACAGGAAGAGAGTACAATGATTAGATTGTAGGTGATATCCGGCTTCATGGAGAAATCCGGCGTTGTCATGACCCAGCCAAACTTGATGAGTATCTGATTGATCAGCTGTATGAGGATTCCTGCTGCTCCTGACAATCCCATACCGATGATTGTATAGCGAAGAATGGAAAGAAAGTTCCACTCCTTGCACAGGGAGTGCGGTATTGTTACATGCAGCTTCTTTTTATATATTACGAGCGTTAAGATCGTTACAAAGCAGGTTGCTATCATACTGAAGATGCTTGTGATGGTTTCAAATTCTGTTTGCGAAGCGCCTGTCATGAGGAATGCACTGCTTATAATCCCTAAGGTAAAGGCACAGGCAAATAATAAAACATAATAGAAAATCAGAGAACCGGCAATGCTTTTACAGTCCTTTTTGCATAGCTGATCTTTATCTTCCTCTTCCAGATACGGCTCCTGTTCCATATGGATACCTCCTATCGATCAAACAGCTTACGTCTTGCGGTAGATTGAATAAACAGCTCTTTCAGGCCATCCACATCATCCTGTTCCAATGCAGCCTTCAGATGATTGACCTCCGCAATGAAATCATCAATTTCCCGGATCAGATTCTCTTTATTCAAAAAGAATACCTCACTCCACAGATTCTCATTGATTTTCGCAATTCTTGTCAAATCACGGAAGGAGTCACCGGTGTATTCTACTAAGTGGGTGTTGTCATTGGTGTTCATAAGAGAAACCGCAATAGCATGCGTCAGATGTGATACAAATCCAATCATTTCATCGTGCTGCTCCACAGTCAGTTCGGAGATATTACTGAAGCCGAGAATTTCAGCAAATTGCCGCATGGTCGCAACCGCATCCTGTGTATTGCGTTTTGTAGGCAGAATAATAAAGTTGGCTATATGGAAAATAGAGTCATCTGCGAATTTTACTCCGCTGACCTCCTTTCCTGCCATTGGATGAGAGCTGATGAATTCCACATCACTGCGAATGATTTTCTGAATGGGTTCTACAACACCTGTTTTCACGGAGCTTACATCTGTAATCAGAGCACCGGGCTTAAAGTATTTCTGATAGGTGGTTATCCAGTCTACCGTCATATTAGGATATAGGCCGCTTATTATGATATCAGCTTCCTTTATATAGTTAATATCGAATGTTGATCCGCGATCGATGATATTATGCTTGATTGCATAGTCGATGCTGAGCTGGTTAATTTCAATGGCATCTACATGATAGCCGTTTTTCTTTAAGCCCATGGCATAGCTGCCGCCAATCAACCCTAATCCGACAATAAGAAAGCGTGTGTTCTCCTGTATCATAGCAGCTCCACCTTTCCACCGATGGACTGCAAATCTTCAAAGAAGGTAGGGTAGCTTTTTTGGATTGCCTGTGCACCATCAATGCTGCAGGGGGTATTGCTGCAGGCTGCTGCAACACTGAGTGCCATAACGATCCGGTGATCATTATGGGAGGAAAGCTCGCTTGTACAGGTATAGGAGGAGTTACCGGCGATAAAGATTTCATCCTCTGTGGAATGAATATCCACACCGAATTTGCGCAGCTCCTGTTCCATTGCTTCAATGCGGTCGCTTTCCTTGATTCGCAGTCTGCCAGCATTGAAGATGTTGGTATTTCCCGGGGAATACATAGCAAGGACAGTTAAAATTGGCCCGAGGTCTGGACAATCCGCAAGATCGATTCTACAGCCCTGCAGGCTGCTTTTATAAATATGGTAGCCGTTTTTTACCTCTTCGATGCGTACACCAAAGTCCCTCAGTATCGAGAGTATTTTTTTATCTCCCTGCCTGGAATCGTGATGAACACCGGTGATGGTAAGATCATGATTGCATGCGGCAAGAACCGCAAAGAAGGCAAGCTGGGAATAGTCTCCTTCGATCGTATAGTCACATGCTTTATACTGCTGATTACCCGGAATGTGAATGGTCAGATCATCTTTGAAGGAAGCTTGGATGCCATAGGTTTCCAGCATTTGCAGAGTAAGATCAACATAGCTTCTGGATTCAAAGGGCGGAAGGATGTGAATGGTGGAATCCTCCTGCAAAAGCGGCAGTGTGAACAGCAATCCACTGATAAACTGTGAACTGATATCACCCTGCAGAGTGATATCACCGGCATGCAGACATTCGCGTATCGTGATGCCGGATGCATCCTGTCTGAAGGTGAGTCCCTGCGCATGGAACAAATCCTCATAAACCTTTTGCGGACGCTGCAGCAGTCTGCCCTGTCCCGTGAAGGTGATTTCCTGATTGCAGAGAGAGAAGATGGGAATGAAGAAGCGCAGGGTGGAGCCGGATTCACAGCAAAAAACTTCTTTATCCTTTACTGTAAAATTTTTGATTCCCGTAACAGTAACCTGATCTTCTTCCATGCGGATATCGGCACCCAGCTGCTGCATGCCGGCAATCGTGGTTTTAATATCCTGCGAATAGGCAACATTTTTTATGACACTGGTTCCGTTCGCCAGAGCAGCACAGATAATTGCACGATGCGCCATGCTTTTACTTGGCGGAATGACAACATGCCCACTGCAGGTTGATGGTGCTATACAGGCTTTCATTTACATTGCCCTCCCGATCACACCTGCGATGGCCTTTCCCTTGCGGATCAGCTCTTTGAAGTTATCCGGTTTGAGGGACTGTGCGCCATCACTCCATGCGCATTCCGGATGATCGTGTACTTCTACAATCAGACCGTCGGCACCTGCTGCGATTGCGGCAAGCGAAGCAGCCTCCACAAGCTCCCAATCACCGGTCGCATGACTTGGATCTATGATAATCGGAAGATGTGTTTTTTTCTTGATAATAGGAACCACACTCAGGTCGAGGGTATTTCGTGTATAAGGTTCAAAGGTACGGATACCGCGCTCACACAGCATGACATTCGTATTACCTTCAGAAAGAATATACTCTGCGGACATGATCCATTCTTCAATCGTATTCGCAAGTCCGCGTTTCAGTAGTACCGGCTTGTCTGTTTTACCGACAGCCTTTAAAAGATCAAAGTTCTGCATATTTCTGGCGCCAATCTGAATCACATCGACATGCTCTATGAATTCATCCAGCTTATCGGCACTCATCAATTCTGTGACAACAGGAAGACCGGTTTGCTTTCTTGCCTGGGCAAGCGCCAGAATTCCTTCTGTCCCCATACCCTGAAATGCATACGGACTTGTTCTTGGCTTGTAGGCTCCCCCACGCAGCATCACTCCTCCTGCATCCTTTACCTCATGGGCGATATGACAAATCATATCTTTCCCCTCAACGGAGCAGGGTCCGCCAATAACGACAATTTTTTCCTTTCCGCCAATCTTAATGCCATTCACCTCGATAACCGTATCCTCCGGATGAAACATACGGCTTGCCTTCTTATACGGGGATGAAACACGAACAACACTTTCCACATGCTTGTTCGCCTCAATGCGCTTTGGGTCAACCTGTGAGGTATCTCCAACGACACCGAAGACATTGAGGTTTTCACCAATACTCTCATGAATCTGAAGGCCCTTATCCTTCAGCTGCTTCATGACATGCTCGATATCTGCTTTTGTTGCACTTTTCTTCATTGTGATAATCATAACTGCTTCCTCCTCTTATCTATATTACTGTGCTGTTTTTTATTTCATTGTCAGGGTCGCTGATCGTTCCATCAGCTGATCCAGAATGCCAATGGCAAGCACACTGTCCACGACGATTCTAGCCCGGTGGATAATTGCCGGATCATGGCGTCCCTGAATCTGCAGCTTCACTGCCTCGTGAGTCTTTAAATCCACTGTATTCTGTTCCTTATATATAGATGCTGTCGGCTTAATGACCGTACGGATGCGAATCGGCATTCCATTGGAAATACCACCGTTGATTCCACCGTTATTGTTCGTGGCAGTATGAAAGCCGTTGTCATAGGTGATTGGATCATTGGCTTCACTTCCATATATATCCGCAAATCCAAAGCCCAGTCCGAATTCAATTCCCTTTACCGCAGGCACACTGAATAACAGATGGCTCAACGTGCTTTCCAGCGAGTCAAAGAACGGCTCTCCCAGACCAGCCGGAACGTTTAGAATACAGCTCTCCAGAATACCGCCTACACTGTCACCTTCATTTGCCGCTTCCTCAATCATAGCTTTCATGGCAGAAGCTGCTTCTGTATCCAATACAGCAAAATCCATCGTATTGACCCGTTCGATTTGTGCTTGTAATTCCTCAGTATCATCAGAAAACGGAATATCCTGAATCGTTCTGCTTTTCTGAATATGGCTTCCTATCAGAATTCCTTTTTCTTTCAACACCTGCATGGCGATTGCACCTGCCGCTACCAGCGGTGCAGTAATTCTGCCGCTGAAATGACCGCCTCCGCGATAGTCCTGCCAGCCCATATATTTCTCATTTGCAGTATAGTCCGCATGAGAAGGACGCAGCCGATACTTTGTTTTTTCGTAATCATTGCTTCTTGTGTTTGTATTCTCAATGAGAATCGTCAACGGTGTACCGGTTGTATGGCCATTGAAATAGCCACTGACGATATGCAGTTCGTCTGCCTCTTTTCGCTGTGTGGATATTCTACCCTTTGCTTTTCGCTTTTCCATGACAGAGGCTATAAAATCCATATCCAGTTTGATTCCGGGCGCAAGACCGTCAATCACGCAGCCGATGGCTTCTCCATGGCTTTCTCCAAAAATTGTTACAGAATAATTATGTCCGAATGTATTTTTCATGCTGATGTTCCTTTCAATATCGTACGTACTTCATGAAGCGGAGTTTCTATTAGCTGAGCTGTTCCGGCTTTTGGAACATGGACAATCGTTACATGATCGCCGTCCGCTTTCTTATCTCTGCATAAAAGCTGATATACCGCTTCCGGATCAAAATCCACATGTGTGCGGATACCCAGACGCTCATACACGCTGATTACACGCTGCTTCAGCTGTTCATCATCGATGAAATACAGCATCCCCAAGGCAACACACTCTCCATGCAGGTATTCACTTAGGTGATAATAGCTTTCAATAGCATGTCCGATCGTATGACCAAAGTTCAGAATCTTACGCAAGCCCTGTTCCCGTTCATCCTGCTCGACAACACTCTTTTTCACATACAGTGCTTTTTCAATGATCGTGTCGAGATCGTTTTCAATATCCCCCTGTTCAAACAATGCAAACAGGGAGGCATCATAGATCAGTCCGGCTTTCAATGCTTCAATCAAGCCGTTGATATAGTGTCTTCGTGGAAGTGTCTGCAATGTATCCGGATCAATAAAGACCATTTTTGGCTGATAGAAGGCACCGACAATATTTTTGACCTCATCCAGATTGATAGCGACCTTTCCACCGATACTGGAGTCTATCTGCGACAGTGTTGTTGTCGGAATCTGTATGAAGTCGATTCCCCGCATATAGGAGGCTGCCACATAACCTGCCAGATCGCCGACCACTCCTCCTCCAAGCGCGATTACACAATCCTTTCTGGAAAACTTGTGTGCCAGCAGATCCTCATTGATTTCCTTGAAAACGGCAAGATCCTTGGAATCCTCGCCCTGTTCAATGATATGCACATATCCTTTTTTACATTGCTCCCGAACAATGTTTGCATAGGCCTCCGGTACGCCGCTGTCTGTAACAATCATCACCTTACGGTTTAAATCAATATAGTCATTTAAACGATATAGTATCCCGTGTTCCATCAGGATGTCATATCCGTTCTCCTTTAAATCAACGTGTAATTTCATAACAATATCCTCCCTTTTATGAAAAAAAAGCATCCTGTGTGGTTCGCAGATGCTTTTGTATGCTCGTTATAAAGTGAAAATAACCATGAGTATTTCGATGGCTTTATAACGGACTATTCAAAGTAATAAAAGTATGCTTTCTGTATCATGGTCAAATCACTCCAATTACCAATATGATAATATACTTTATGCATAATTACAAGAAAAAAACACAAATTTATGAAAATAATTTCAGTTTATGAAAATTGAATGAAAACATGAGGGATATCCGAATTTACAAAGTCAAGGTGAAGCACTTCAGGATACAATCTATTTATCAGCGGCTGATGCTTTTTTCTTGATATCATATAGATAAGCTTTGGATGTTTTGTCAGGAAAGCAGCGATGTATTTCGCATGATACTATTTGCACAAAATTTGTAAAACTTTTCATTATTTCATGTAAGTTTTGAATTTATGATAGGAAGTTAAATAGAATTATTGTATAATATTGTGGAAACAGGGGTGAGTTTATGAGTTTATTAGATGATGCCCGAAAACGGATCAATGCCATCGATGAGGAAATGGCGGGACTTTTTGAACAGCGCATGCAGGCAGTTGAAGATGTCATCCGTTACAAGCAGGCGCATCAGATGCAGGTTTTGGATACATCCAGAGAACAGTATGTTATCGAACATAATACAGCGTTTATTCAGCGGGAGGAATACAGAGACAGCTATACTGAATTTATCAGTACAATGATGGCAATCTCCAGAAAATATCAGCGATCGATCATCAATCAGGATTTCATCGGTTACTCCGGAACAGAGGGTGCTTTTTCTCATATAGCTTCAAATCGCGTGTTCCCGGACCATCGCAAGAAAAGCTATGCTTCCTTTGAAGATGTCTTTCATGCTGTTGAGGAGCGGGAAGTCGCCTATGGAGTCATTCCCTTTGAAAATTCATATACTGGTGAAGTGGGAGAGGTTCTGGATCTGTTGATGCGTTACGATGTATATATCAATGATATATACGATTTGCGAATATCGCAGAATCTGCTTGGTGTTAAGGGAGCATCTCTGGCGGATATCAAACAGGTGTATTCCAAGGATCAGGCAATTTATCAGTCAAAGAAATTTCTGGAGGGACGCGGCTATGAGCTGATACCATATCCGAACACTGCACTTGCGGCAGAATATGTTGCGAAAGAAAATGATACATCCAAGGCTGCTATTGCCGCCAAGGAAAACGCAGAGCTGTATGGTCTGGATATTCTTGCAGAGGATATCAATACAAGTGAACAGAACACGACACGGTTTATCATCATCAGTAAAAAGCTGATTCCTCATGGCAATCGCTTCTCGCTCGCCTTTACCACACATCACAAGGCAGGAGCACTCGTCCATGCGATGAATATTATCGCTCAATACGGATTTAATATGCAGAGTATCAAATCAAGATCGATTAAGGAATGCCCATGGGAATATTATTTCTATGTGGAAATAGAAGGAGATTTAAAGGATGCGAAGGAACAGCATCTGATTCATGATTTAAAAGAGACTTGTGAAGAGGTGAAAATACTCGGAGCGTACCAAAACGATGAAAGAAAGCAGGGATGAATATGAGTTTTGTAAAACAGAACGTCAATAAGGCGCCAATCGAAGATACAGTATTCGCTATTGTAAAAAAGGCAAAGGAGGCCAAGGCTGCTATCGGTGCAGAACGAGTTGTCGATGCGACCATCGGTTCTCTATATAATGAAGAAGGGACCATCGTTGCCTTTGACAGCGTGTTTACACCCTATAATGACATTGCAAAGGAAACAAAGGCTGCCTATGCGGCCAGCTTTGTCGGCAATGATTCTTTCCGTAAACAGGTCTATGAATGGATTGTAGGCGGTACGGGATCAACCCTTGCACACAGTGTGATTGCCACACCGGGAGGAACCGGGGCTGTAGCGATTACCATGCAGGAAATACTCGATGAAGGAGAAACGGTCATTCTCCCTGAAATCGCATGGGGCAGCTATAAGCTGATGGCAACCATGGATAATCTGAAGGTGAAAACCTATTCTCTGTTTGAGGAAGATCATTTCAATGTAGAATCCTTAAAGGAAGCCTGCCGTGAGGTTATGAAAACACAGAAGAAGCTGCTGCTGGTGATCAATGATCCATGTCATAATCCGACTGGCTACTCTATGCGTATGGAGGAGTGGCAGGAGGTTGTGGCACTCCTGAATGAATGTGGAAAGGAAGTACCAGTGGTGCTTCTCAATGATATCGCCTATATTGATTTTTCTTATGATTTAGAGCATTGCCGTAATTATATGAAGACGTTTAATGCTTTTTCAGAAAATGTTATGGCTGTAATTGCCTTCAGCTGCAGTAAGGCGCTGACCTCCTATGGCTTACGCTGTGGTGCCGCTATTCTGTTAGCACAGACAAAGGAAGCTGTGCGCGATGTAGAAATCGTATTTGAGAAAGCTGCCAGAGCAACATGGAGCAATGTTCCCAATGCAGCAATGGAAAACTTCACGTATGTCACTACGACCAATTATGATGCCTATATGAGAGAAAAGGCGATGTATGTGGATTTGCTGAAAAAGAGAAGTGATATCTTTACAGAAGAAGCGGATGCCTGCGGATTGGATTACTATCCTTATAAGGAGGGCTTCTTCGTAACTGTGAGAATCGAGGATAATGCATTGCGTGATGTCTTCCACGAAAGCCTGATGAAGCAGCATATTTATACTGTAAAGGTAAATAAGGGAATTCGTGTAGCAGTGTGCTCCCTAAGCAGTGAGAAGTGCAGAGGACTTGCGAAGCGCATGAAGGAAATACTTGAAGCATGTAAATAGAAGCACATTACATTACCATAAACGAAAAAAGCAGACCGATTGTTGCGGTCTGCTTTTCCACAGGAATCCGAAACTGAAGCTACGATTGCATAACTTGTTCTATCCATGCTGTTTCCCTTTTGTTCGTGATTCATAGCGTGGTATAATAAAAACACAAGGGAGCTGATTATATGAAACGTTTGCCAATCGGTATAGAGAACTTCAAAGCTATGATAGATGAAGGCTATTATTATGTTGATAAAACATTATTCATTAAGGATGTGCTTAATGAAAAAGTTGTACTGTATACAAGACCGCGCCGGTTTGGGAAAACATTAAATATGAGTATGCTATATTATTTCTTTTCTATGAAAGAGAAAGAGAATGCGTATCTTTTTGATCATCTTGAAATTTCAAATGATTGCCATACAAGGCTGCATCAACATGCATATCCAGTTATATTCATCACCTTAAAGGATATGAAAAGAGCTGATTATAAGATGCAAATTGAGAAATTCGGTTCTATAATTTCAGATATTGTGAATGCAAATCAGGAATTGCTGAACAGTCCGATGTTAAATACTGCACAGAAGAATTTGTTAATACAGTATCAAAACGAAACCTCAACCATAAGCAATTTAATGGATGCTTTATTTAAAATCAGTACTTGTATGCAACTGCATTTTCAGAAAAAAGTCATTATTCTGATTGATGAATATGATGTACCTTTACAGACTGCATATTTGAATGGCTACTATGATGAAATGGCAGACTTTCTGAGGAATGTGTTTAGTGCATCCCTGAAAACTAATGATGCTTTAGAAAAAGGTATTCTGACCGGTTGTTTAAGAATCGCAAAAGAATCGATTTTTACAGGTTTAAACAATTTTAAGGTCAATTCCATTTTTGATGAAGCTTCCAACCAGCGATTTGGTTTTACAAAAAATGAAATCAGTTCTCTTTTACAGAACTATCACGCAGGCGAATACAAAAGCCAAATGAAAGAATGGTATGATGGATATCGGTTTGGGGGCTGTGATATTTATAATCCATGGAGTGCTCTGTTGTATATGGACAAATTGATCAATACAAGTAGGAAAGTACCAGAATCCTTTTGGGCAAATACAAGCGGAAATGATATTATTTATCGTTATATAAAAGAGGCAAATCCGAATATGCGTGATGAATTTGATATTCTGACATCAGGTGGAATAATAGAAAAAACAATCAAGGATGATATAACATACAGAGAAATGGATCAAATCAACAATGTTTACAGTTTTCTGTTATATACCGGATATCTAAAAGCTGTCAGCTGTATAGATGAAGAACAAAATGTGTATCAACTGATGATACCCAATAAAGAAATTAAACGAATTTATGTATCCATATTTAGTGAATGGTTTCATGAACAAATTGCGCATAGCAGTGTATCCTTTATGGAGGCATTGATAAGAGAAGACGTAAAACAGGCTAACGATATATTGAATCAAATCCTGTTTCAATCTATCAGTTATTTCGATTATGATGAAAAATTTTATCATGGCGTTTTGATTGGACTGTTGAATCAATATCACATTGTATCAAATCAGGAAACAGGATTGGGTCGAAGTGATATTGTCGTTCTTCCACCAAGCAGGCAGTCAAGAGGTGTCGTGCTGGAATTAAAAGTTGCATCTGCAGCAGCAGCCCTAAAGCCGATGGCAGAAAAGGCTTGTGAACAAATCAAAAAGCAGAAGTATATAGAAGGATTGTATGCAGATGGCTATGAAGATATCATAGGATATGGAATCGCATTCTATAAAAAATCTTGTGTAATTATAGCCTTAAAGGATAGGAACCGTTAAAAAAAGAAACCTACGAAAGATGAAAAAAGCGTGAAAAGTCCTGCCTCTGCGTAAAACAGTTTGAAAAGCTTTCTATTTACATTTAGCTTTAAGGGAATCTTTTCTATCCTTATCATGGCATGACTATGCGATTTTCCATCTTTGCAGTATTTGAAGGGATATTAGATCAGAATAAACATCATAAAAACCAGATTCGTGCAGTTCGGATGTAGGCTATGTTATGGTATAAGAAAGAAATGAGGGATAACATGATACTTTTTGTAAGCGGACGCTGTGATATACCGGCATTCTACAGCACATGGTTTTTTAACCGGCTTCATGAGGGCTTTGTGGATGTTAGAAATCCGTTCAATCCGCATCAGATCAGTCGTATCTATCTGAATGAACAAAATATTGACGGTATCCTGTTTTGTACAAAAAACCCGATTCCCATGATGAACAGACTGGGGGAAATACCCTTTCCTTATCAGTTTCAGATTACGCTGACACCCTATCATGAGGATATTGAAGAGCATGTAGCATCCAAAAAGGAAATTATAAATGCGGTAAAAGATATGGCACTGCAACTGGGGAAGGATCGTGTAATCGTTCGCTATGACCCGATTCTGCTCACTCCCAAGTATACTGTGGAGTACCATCAACGGGCTTTTGAAAAGCTGTGCAGCCAGCTGGATGGCTATGTGGATACGATTATCATTTCATTTGTGGATATGTATAAGAATACGGCAGGGAATCAAAAACGTATGCAGCTACAGGAAATGCGCAGACAGGACATGCTGGAGATTGGAAAGGCACTGGGCAGTGTTGCTGAGCGCTATGCTGTACATGTACAAACATGTGCTGAGGATATAGATCTATCCCCGTATCATATTTACAAGGGACTCTGTATGGATCGTAAAAAGCTTGAGAGGCTGGTACAGCATTCATTGGATCATATTCAGGGAAAAGGGGTGCGTTCTGCCTGCGGCTGCATGCCGACGGTTGATATTGGTGATTATAACTGTTGTTCGCACGGCTGTCGGTACTGCTATGCCAATTATAATGAAAAACAGATTGCAGAAAGAATGAAGCTCCATGATCCAAAAAGCAGCGTCCTGCTGGGACATCTTGATGAAGAGGACCATATCACGATACGAGAGGATAAACACGTCCGACAGATTTCACTTCTGTAGGAAAAAAATTCAGGGTATGATAAGGCGAGATGTCGGATACATCCGGACAGAAGCTATTCACCATAATCATATTCGTCAGGCATCCGGATAAAAGGAAAGCTTATGAGGAGCTGTGCGGTTACAAGCTTGTCAGGTACACGGATAACGAAGAGCGGCAAAGCGTATCTTTCGCGTTGATGCTATATACATAGGAGAAGACCATATCTTTCTTTGAATTAACCGCATACATATCCCATAGTTTCCACAGGAATCCGAATTTGAGAAAATCCGATAAGAAAATTCACTTTATCTATTGTAATAAAATCAGGTTTCTAGTAAAATAGACATGTATTGACATACATGCTTGTATATACCCTGTAATAAGGTCAGGGAGTTTCTAGCCGTTCACCGTAAAAGAGCGGGCTACAAGCAAACAATTACTCTTTCTTTTTGTTCTGGGACGTACTTGTTTGCTTTTTATATTGCAGGCAGGTGCGTCTTTATAATTTTTATAGGAGGGTCTTACTTATGGTCTTAAGAAGATACGCTATAACAATTACACAATTTAACGGTTTTTAGTGTACATATTGGTGAAAACGATATGTATTTTTTTATTTCAAGGAGGAAAAACAAATGAGTGAAATCAAACCTGTCGTCAGTATTTTAATGGGAAGCCGTTCCGACTTGCCAACTATGGAGAACTGTTTCAACCAGCTAAAGGAATTCGGTATTCCTTTTGAAGCACATGCATTGAGTGCTCATCGTACACCGAATGAGGTTATCAAACTAGCTGAAGGTGCCAAGGATCGTGGAATTAAGGTTATTATTGCTGCTGCAGGCGGAGCTGCTCATTTGGGTGGAGTTATCGCATCCAGTACAACACTGCCGGTAATCGGCGTTCCGATTCAGACAAGTGCGCTGGGTGGTATGGATTCCCTGCTGTCCACTGTACAGATGCCTGGAGGAATCCCAGTCGCAACGGTTGCTATTGGAAAAGCAGGCGCAAAGAATGCCGCGATTCTGGCAGCACAGATGCTTGCGCTCAGTGATGAGACTATGGCTGAAAAAATGGTCGCATTCAAGGCTTCCATGGCAGAAAAAGTAATCAAAGATTCCGTGATTGAAGTGGAATAGGGAAAGGTGAATATACTATGAATTATCGCGTATTTGTGAAGAAAAAGGAAGCATTTCAGGTGGAATCCGCTTCTTTGTTTCATGAACTGAAGCAGAATCTGAATCTTGCAGGATTGCAGAAGATACAAATGTATAACGTGTATGATGTTTTCCATGGGGATGAACACGATATGGAGCTTCTGAAAGAAAAGGTTCTGAGTGAGAAGGTTACCGATGAGGTTTTTGATGAGGTAGATTTGAAGGGAAAAACCTTTATTGCATATGAATGCCTGCCCGGACAATATGATCAGCGTGCGGATAGCGCACAGCAATGTCTGATGCTATTGAATAACAAGCAGGATGTTGTAATCAAAAGCGGACGTATCGTGATTCTGGAGGGCAGCGTCGCTGAGGAAGAGGTTCAGGCTGTCAAGAAATACCTGATCAACCCGGTAGAGATGAGAGAAAAGGATCTTGCTGTACTGGGCTATGAAGAGGATGTGGAAATTGAACCGGTACCTGTTCTGACAGGCTTCCGTGATCTGGATGAAGCCGGACTGGAGGCATTGCGCAGTGAACAGGGGCTGGCCATGACGCTGGCGGATGTGCAGCATATCCAGAAATACTTCAGGGAAGAGGAACAGCGTGATTTGACGCTGACAGAGCTGAAGGTATTGGATACCTATTGGTCCGATCACTGCCGTCATACAACCTTTGAAACCATTCTCCAGAATGTAAAAATTGAAGCAGGCAGTCTGCAGGATACGATTCAGAAGGCATATGAGCTTTATTTGAAGCTGAGAAAGGATGTCCATGATAACAGGAAGGTTATGACGCTGATGGATATGGCTACCATAGCCGGTAAATATCTGCGGAAAGCAGGTAAGCTGGACGATATGGAAATCAGTGATGAAATCAATGCATGCTCGATTGAAGTAAGCGTGGATGTGGATGGAGAAGATCAGCAGTGGCTGTTAATGTTTAAAAATGAGACACACAATCATCCAACCGAGATTGAACCGTTCGGTGGTGCCAGCACGTGCATCGGCGGGGCAATACGTGATCCGCTGTCCGGAAGAAGCTATGTATATCAGGCAATGCGTATCACCGGTGCCGGAGATATTACAAAGGATATCAAGGAGGCACTTCCAAATAAGCTAGCGCAGAGCCGTATATCCAAGGGAGCTGCTGCGGGGTATTCCTCCTATGGAAATCAGATTGGTCTGGCGACTACCTATGTAAAGGAAATCTTCAATGACGGTTATGTCGCAAAGCGTATGGAGGTCGGTGCCGTTGTGGGTGCCGCACCAAAAGAGAATGTCGTGCGTAAAAAACCGGAAACCGGAGATATTGTTGTTTTAATTGGCGGGGCAACCGGTCGTGACGGTGTTGGTGGAGCCACCGGTTCCAGTAAGGAGCACAACGATACCTCTCTGACAAAATGTTCCAGTGAGGTTCAGAAGGGAAATGCGCCGATCGAGCGTAAGCTGCAAAGACTGTTCCGTAATCCGTTGGCTACTAGACTGATCAAAAAGGCGAATGACTTCGGTGCCGGCGGTGTGAGTGTCGCAGTTGGAGAAATTGCGGATGGACTGAAAATTGATTTGGACAAGGTTCCTGTAAAATACAGCGGGTTATCCGGTACAGAGCTTGCTATTTCTGAATCACAGGAGCGTATGGCTGTTCTGATTGAAGCGGATAAATTTGAAGAATTTAAGCAGCTTGCATATGAAGAGAATCTGGATTCCTGCATCGTCGCCGTCGTCACAGAGGAGCGCCGTCTGGTGATGAGCTTTCATGGAGAGGAAATTGTAAATATCTCTCGTGATTTTCTGGATACCAATGGTGTACGCGGACTACAGGACGTATTGATCCGTGAGGGATTAAGTGATACCGACCCATTCCATAGTGAGGTAACCTCAATGGAAGAAAATTTGAAGCAGCCCAACGTTGCATCTCAGATTGGTCTCGCAGAAATGTTTGATGCTTCCATTGGTAAATCAACCGTTCTCATGCCATTTGGCGGAAAATATCAGTTGACGGAAACCGAAGGAAGTGTGCAGAAGCTGCCAGTATTCGGCTTTACCAATACATGCTCCATTATGACACATGGCTATCATCCGGAGTTGTCCTTATACTCCCCGTATCTGGGCGCAAGCTATTCGGTTGTTGAAGCACTTGCCCGTGTAACTGCCATGGGTGGCAACTATGAAACCTGCCGTCTGACAAATCAGGAATACTTTGAGCGACTGCATGCCGATCCTGAAAAATGGGGGAAACCAATGCAAGCCCTGCTGGGATTGATTGAAGCGGAAATGGCGTTTGAAACACCTGCAATCGGCGGTAAGGACTCCATGTCCGGAACATTTAACGATATCAGTGTTCCGCCGACGCTGATTACATTTGCCGTTACAACTGAAAAAACAGAGCATATCATTTCACCGGAGTTCAAGGCATCCGGACATCATATCTATTACATAAAGCATACGCCGAACGATAACAAAACACCAAATTATGAAGAGCTGAAAGCAAATTTCGTCAAGGTGCGTGAGCTGATACGTAAAGGCGTGATCTGCTCAGCTGCAACTGTGAAATTCGGTGGACTTGCGGAAGCATTATGCAAGATGAGCTTCGGTAATAAAATCGGTGTTGAGGTGAAGACAAGCGAAAATATCTTTGATCTGAGCATCGGAAGTATAGTTGTTGAAAGCAGCGAAGCGATTCATGACGAAGCCTTTGTATTGCTTGGGAAAACGACGGATGCCGACACGATCTGCATCAACGATGATTGCATCACAATCGAAAAAGCTATCGCAGCATGGTGCGAGCGCTACAACACCATTTATCCAATGACAGTGGATCAGGAAGCGAGCGTTATTGAAACACCGGAGTATACGGCAACCGAGCGTGTTCATGTGAAAAAGACGATAGACAAGCCAAAGGTTATCATACCGGTATTCCCAGGACAGAACTGTGAATATGATACAAAGCAGCAGTTTGAGCGCGCAGGTGCGGAAGCTGAAATCTATGTCTTCAACAATCTGAATGTAGAAAGCATTGAACGCAGCCTGAAGGAGCTGAGTGAAAAAATTGCCTCTGCTCAGATTCTGATGGTTGTCGGAGGCTTCTCCAGTGGGGATGAGCCGGATGGAAGCGGTAAGTTTATCGCCAACGTCTTAAGCAACCCTTCTGTGAACAAGGCCGTACAAACACTGCTTGCGAATGACGGTCTGATTCTCGGTATCTGTAATGGATTCCAGGCACTGATCAAATCCGGTCTGTTGCCATATGGAGATATCACAAAGCTGAGTGAGGAATCACCTACGCTGTTCAGAAACAATATCAACCGTCACGTTTCACATATTGCGACAACGAAAATAACCTCCAACAAATCACCATGGCTGTCCAGCTTTAAACCGGGACAGGGACACTCCATTGCGATGTCACATGGAGAAGGAAAATTCGTCGTCAGTGATGAAGTCGCAAAGCAGCTGTTTGAAAACGGTCAGGTAGCAACACAGTATGTGGATCTGGATGGAAATCCAACCATGAATGGCACCTATAATATCAACGGCTCCATGTATGCTATTGAAGGTATTACTTCAGCAGATGGAAGAATCTTCGGTAAGATGGGACACAGTGAGCGCTATGAAGACGGACTGTTTAAAAATATTGATGGAGATAAATATCAGAATATCTTCCAGAACGGTGTAAATTACTTCAGAAATAAATAATATACAGAAATACGGCAAATCCATAAGAGAGTAGCTAGGGATATACAGTCGTATCTGCCTTATATTATTGGGGCAGTTGCCATCTTTCTACTTCCTCTGATCGTTACGATAGGCTATGTCAAGGCACCGTCTGACACAGCCTATATCATGTCCGGTCTGAGGAAGAAAATCATCATAGGAAAAGCCAGTATTAGGATTCCGTTTCTGGAGCGTCTGGATAAGCTGAGTCTGAAGCTGATATAATTTCTCCGGTATCCCTGCAAGTGATAATGATGCAAATGTCGTTGTGCAGGCAGCGGAAAACGTAAGGAATAAGGAAGAGAAAAAGCCTGAAAAAAAGCAAAGCCGACAGAGAAAAAGTCGGTTGAAAAGAAAGCGGACAGCGATAAAATGTCCTGAGAAAAATAAGAGAAGAAAGCGAGAACGTGTATGAGTGATAAGTATAGAGAAGCCGGAGTCGATCTGGAAGCCGGATATGAATCCGTTCGTCTGATTAAGAGCCATGTCGCTAGAACAAAGGTGAAGGGTGCGATTGATTCCATCGGTGCCTTTGGCGGTATGTTTGATCTATCTGTATTAAACATGAAGGAACCGGTTCTGGTAAGCGGAACCGATGGTGTTGGTACAAAGCTGCTTGTTGCATTTGAAATGGATAAGCATGACAGCGTTGGTATTGATGCTGTGGCAATGTGCGTCAATGATGTACTTGTACAGGGGGCAGCGCCAATCTTCTTCCTGGACTATCTGGCCGTTGGTAAAAATGAACCGAAGAAAATCGAACAGCTGGTAAAGGGTGTTGCGGATGGCTGTGTGCAGGCAGAATGTGCGTTGATTGGCGGAGAAACTGCCGAAATGCCGGATATGTATGATGTGAAGCATTATGATATTGCCGGCTTCTGTGTCGGAGCTGTGGATAAATGCAATCTGCTGGACGGACAGAAAATCGAGGAAGGCAATGTCCTGATTGGTCTTCCAAGTACCGGTGTACATTCCAATGGATTTTCCTTGATCCGTAAGGTGCTGTTAAAGGATGCCAAGCTGGATCTGCATAAGGAATATGAAGAAATCGGAAATCAGAAGCTTGGGGATGTGCTGTTAACACCGACGAAGATCTATGTCAAGGCAATCAAGTATTTGCTCGGTAAGGTTGATATCAAGGGAATGAGCCATATTACCGGAGGAGGCTTCTATGAGAATGTTCCCAGAATGCTGAAGGAAGGACAGGGTGTCACGATTGATACAACTGCCTATCCACGTAAGCCTATTTTTGATATGATTGCAAAATATGGAAATATCCCAATGAATGAAATGTGCAATGTATTCAATATGGGCATCGGCTTCCTGATGGCTGTCGATAAAAAGGACGTGGATACCGTTCAGAGCCTGTTGAAGGAAATCCATGAGGAATCCTATGTCATCGGTGAAGTGACAAACAGTGGAAGTGTGGATTTAAAATGGTAAATATTGCGATTTTTGCGAGCGGGAACGGCTCCAATTTCGAGAATATTGTGCAGGAAATAAACAATGGTCATGTCAACAATGCCGTTTGTAAGGTTTTGATTATTGATAAGGAGCAGGCCTATGCAAAAGAGCGTGCCGCAAAGCTGCAAATCCCCTGTGTATTTGTAGATCCAAAAGCGTATGCAGGCAAGGAGCCGTACGAACAGGAAATTCTGAATGTATTGAAGGAGCAGCAGGTGGAGCTGATTGTTCTTGCCGGCTATATGCGCTTTATCGGCAGGGTGCTGCTGGAAAGCTATCCAAGACGCATTATCAATCTGCACCCGGCATATCTTCCGCATTTTCCAGGGGCACACAGTATTCAGGATGCGTATGAGGCAAAGGTCGATTTCACAGGTGTTACCGTTCATTTTGTAGATGAAGGTGTGGATACAGGTGAAATCATCCATCAGGAGAAAATTGAAATTGATCCCTCCTGGTCACTGGAAACCCTGGAAGAGCATGTGCATGCGCTGGAGTATGACATGTTTCCAAAGGTAGTAAAGCATGTATGTAAAATGATAGAAAGCGAGGAAGCATAATGAAGCGAGCATTAGTTAGTGTTTCTGATAAAACAAATCTGGTACCGTTTGTATCCGGTCTGGTTGAACTGGGCTATGAAATAATCTCTACCGGAGGGACAAAAAAAGCTCTGGAAGACAATGGTATTAAGACGATTGGCATTTCCGAGGTAACCGACTTTCCGGAAATCATGGACGGGCGTGTAAAAACACTGCATCCTAAGGTTCATGGAGCATTGCTTTGTGTGAGAGATAATCCCGATCATGTCCGACAGATTGAAGAGCTGGGAATCCAGTATATCGATTTGGTATGTGTGAATCTGTATCCATTCAAGGAAACCGTACAGAAACCGGGTGTCAGTCATGAAGAAATCATCGAGAATATTGATATCGGTGGTCCAAGCATGCTGCGCAGTGCTTCAAAAAATTATAAGTTTATTCCGGTTCTCTGCGATCCCTCAGATTATGACGGTGTGTTGAAGGAGCTGCGTGAAAACGGAGAAACCTGCCCTGTCACAAGAGAATACCTTGCGGCTAAGGTGTTCCGTCATACCGCAAGCTATGACACGATGATCGCAAGCTATCTGACAGAGAGAACAGGCGAGAAATATCCGGAGAAGTTTACGATCACCTTTGATAAGGTACAGGAGCTTCGCTATGGAGAAAACCCGCATCAGAGTGCTGCCTTCTATAAGGGAATGAACCCGCAGTATTCTCTGGCAAATGCGAAGCAGCTGCATGGCAAGGAGCTTTCCTATAACAATATACAGGATGGGAATGCTGCAATTGAGATACTGAAGGACTTTGAAGGTCAGCCTGCAGTTGTTGGATTAAAGCATATGAATCCTTGTGGTGTCGGTATCGGAAAGACAATCGAGGAAGCATGGGATAAGGCATATGAGGCTGATCCGGTTTCTATCTTTGGCGGTATCGTTGCCTTCAATGAGCCGATTCATGCGGCAGTGGCAGAAAAGCTGTCTAAAATCTTCCTGGAAATTATTATCGCTCCTGCATTTGATGAAGATGCATTTGAAATTTTGTCCAAGAAGAAGAATATCCGTCTGATGCAGCTGGATACCTCACTGGAGGTAAATGCCAGATATAAGGTTACAAACGTGAATGACGGTCTGCTTGTGCAGGATATTGATGATCATAAAATCACAGCAGAGGATCTTCGCTGTGTGACAAACCGCAAACCAACTGAGGAAGAGCTGGAACAGCTGTTGTTCGCATGGAAGGTGGTCAAGCATGTCAAATCCAATGCTATTGTTCTGGTAAAGGATAATATGACCATTGGTGTCGGTGCAGGTCAGATGAACCGTGTAGGAGCTGCGAAGATTGCCATTGAACAGGCAGGAGAAAAGGCAAAAGGCTCTATCATGAGCTCCGATGCGTTCTTCCCGATGCCGGATACCGTGGAGGAGGCTGTAAAGGCAGGCGTTACTGCTATCATTCAGCCAGGTGGTTCCATCAAGGATCAGCTGTCCATCGATGTGTGCAATGAGCATGGCATTGCGATGGTATTCACAGGCGTACGCCACTTTAAGCATTAAATGATAAAAAGAAGCTTAGCAAAACCGATTCTTACCACGTATAGAAAAAAGAATTCAACAGCCGTATACTATATACGAGGTGAATTCTTAGCTTCTATAAGTGTGTATGATTCATGATGCGGCTTCTTTTTTTCTACCCACAGTTGTTGACTCTTTGCGTCATCTGTATTTCACAATTTCAGGAAGCCTGTGATCCATGATACGAAAGGCCTTGTGAAGTAAATAAGCGGATATGGATAATATGCAGCAAGCGGCTGGATGAAAAAGCAATAGCGTGTTTTGATCGGTGGACAAAGGCTGTTGTAACAAGCTTGTCATGATAATACAGAAAAATGAAAGCAGCATTTCTCCACACAGGCAGATAAGCATCCCGCGGATACCTGCCTGTTTTTGCTGAAGCAAGCTGTAGCAGCTATAAGTCAATGGCAGGAAGAGAATCAGCGCCATAGGATATCTGTCGATAACGATCAGGGTATCGAATGCAAGTGCTGCTATCCAGCTCGTATAGGGTATGACGCTTTTTTTACCTTGCACAGGCAGACCTCCTTTTATGAAGCAGCTATTTTCTTGCGGCAGGGCGATAAGGGTCCAGCAGGGCACGCAAATCCTTACCACTTTCGTTTAATTCATCCATCATGATATCTTCTTTGACGATACCGTCATCAAGAACAATACAGCGGTCAATCACAGCTTCAATCTCTTCTATGTTATGCGTGGAAATCAGAATGATGACATCTTCTTTTACCTGTTCAATCAGCTGTTTGACAGTATCCTCTTTCGCATATACATCCAGTGTGGTAAACGGCTCATCCAGTATGATAAGCTTTGCGTTCATTGCAAAACCGGCGCTGATCTCCACCTTTAGCTGCTGACCCTTGGAAAGCGTGCGGATGGTATCTGTTTTGCTTACCTCGAATTGCTCGAGGAAGTCAAAATAGCGGTCTTTGGAGAAAGCAGGATAATACAGCGTAAGAAATTCGCCATATTCCTTTGGAGACATATAGGGGAAATAACTGCCATCCTCTGTGATGAAGGCGATCTTATCAAACTGCTCCTCCACTGCTTTATCGTTCCATGTTATCAATCCGTCATCCAGCGGAATAAGGTTTAGAATGGCTTTCAGCAGCGTAGTCTTGCCGCTGCCGTTTCTTCCAAGGATGCCTGTAATCTCCCCTTCATGAAATTCTATATTGGTATTGCGCAGACCTCGGTTGTTGTAGTACAGCCTTTTAACATTTTCTAATTTTAGCATTTGTAACCTCCCGGCTGTTTATAATCACAGCAATTTTTTATTTGTATAATAAATAGCACACTGTACAATAAGGGAATCAACAGCCTGATTATGGATGCATTCCATGCTGTACAGCTCAAATACAGCAACAGCAGATAGGTCGGATAGAGCCATCTGCTCATGCGGGGAATTTCTGCTCTGCATGCATATATAACGGAGATGCCGCCCGTAACAACCGATATATAAAAGCTGATTAGAAACAAAGCGGACGTAACAGACGTAGGATATAAGAAGGGGAAAGCACGCTGCATGGAGAGCATCATTGTAAATGATTGATATTTTTCAGGGAGAAACAGCTGCTGATTTTCCAGCTGCTGTAAGTGATATTGAAATCCAAAATATAAAATTGTAAGACTGATCAGATAAAAGATAAGCAATAGGATGGCCAACAGAAGAGCATCTGCGACAATGCGTGGCTTTTGTGTTGAAGCCAGCAGCATCCATCGTGTCTTTCCCTGACGGTAATCAAACAGTGTCCGCAGGATATAGTAGAAAAATATAAGTACAAAGAAACAAACTGTAACACCATAAAAGAGGTTGTAGCTTAGCGGCAATAGTTCAATCCATGTAGTACTGCTGTATAGCAAACGGATATTTGATGAAATGCTCTGCATGATAAAGGCAGAGACCATGAAATAGGCGAGTGTAATTGCCAGCAGAACTCTTGAAAGGCGGCGCATATGTTGTTTAAATTCACGTTTCAGCATGTTCTTTACCTCCTGAATTTGACAGGAATACAATCAGCGGGCAGCTCTGTGAGGGAAGGCTTTAGTTTTAAGAAATCCAGCGTGCCGACATATACGGTCTTGCCGTTTTCTATAACAAGGAGCTTGTTCGTATAGTATCCTGAGTCTGTGCTCATAGAAACATAGATTCTTCCATTCTTATATAGAATATCGTGAATAGGCGCATAATCGCCACCTTCTAAAAGAAGCTGTTTGTTTTTTACATGCAGGAGCTGCATGGTGTCTGTATTTAAAATCTGAATTGTATCATCATAGCTGAAGCAAAGATACTTGTCATTCTTATAAATGGTATCAAAATAATGGAAGTCCTTTATACTGATTTCATCCTTCAAATTACCGTTAAGGTCATACTTTGTGATATACAGCTTTTGATTTTTTTCGCTGAATACAAATATATGGTTTGACGAGAGCTGCATTGCAAGATAATTTCGGTCCATGCTTACGTTTGTCAGCTTTTCCACCTTCAGATATGTGCTCATAGCGTAATAGTTGTGCTCCGTATCTGTATTGATGCTATAGCTTTCCGGATAGTTCATTACTGTTGCACGATAGATGTAATTCTGACCGCTCATCGCCGTGGTGCTCGGTGGAAGTATATAATAATACCCATTATGATAAACTGTTTGCGTGGTACCACCGAATTCTGCCATATTTTCCGGCTGAATCCATCCCGGAATGATCTTTTTTTCTTCAGTGTTGTACGTACCTTCTTCTTTCAGGATATGCTCCTTATCCGCATTATAAGTTAACTCTGTCTTGATAAATCCGAAATCGTTAATCAGCTGTTGATTATCTGTCACCATTACGGATACATACAACGATGCTTTGTTCAGCTGCCGCTCATAGGATGTCATATCCGTACTGTATTGATCCTTTGCTTTTTCCCAGTCACTGATTGGCTTGCAGTCATCCTCACATACATACGTGAAGGATGTATAAGAGGAACCCAGATATTCCTGCGGTTTTCTTATTTCATGAGATACTCTGGCACGCTCATCATAGGATATCAAAATGGATGCCTCCTTCAGATTTACGGTACTATCAAAGCCGACACCATGCAGTGCTGAGCGATTCCCCATCACATCCTGTATAGGGAAGTTTGCTTGTCCGGCATATAGGAGAGGTAGACTCATGCATAAAATAGAGGCAAGGGCTGCAGAGGCTATAAAGGCAGTTGTCTTATTCATTTCATCTTCCTCCTTTTCCACATGAAGCAGGATTTCAACTGTATTGCATGTACGGGGATAAGTAGCAGCATGGCAGCAGCTGCGTACCAGTCCTCAATTACCTGTAGATCTGGCATCGTTTGTGCCATAATCAACTTAATAAAGAGGAAAATAATTAGAAGACCGGCATACAGTAGGACTGTTTGTAATCCTTTATATGTCTCCATACCGATTAACAAAAGGGTGCTGATGCAGGTTACTGTAATCAATTTTAATATATTGAGGATTAAAACAACTACCGTAAAGGGCATATAGGCTGTTGCAGTTGCCTGCGAGAGCTGAAAGAACAGAAAGGAATTGCTGAGAAACGGCTGTTTATCTGACACCATGAAGTAAAGAGCAGTCCATGCCAAAATGTGTGTGCAGAGTAAGCCAAGATAGGTCATAAATTGAAATAGCAGTTCACTATAGAGAAAGGTTGATTTGCGAATCGGAAGTAGGCGAACCCGGGTTAATCCGCCTTCACTCATAAAGGTTTTATAGCGGCTTCTGTGAATCAGAAAGAGCAGTAGAAAGCTCGGATAGAACGTCAGAAGCATAATAGTGTTGATATCCTTGGTGATATTGATAAAGCATAGTGCTAGCTGGACGAGAAAGATGTCCACGTACAGAAATATGATCTTATTCACATAGGGGGCAGAAGTGTTTTCAATAAATAAGCGAATCTCTTTCATTGCAGTCTCCTTTCTGTATTGCGGTCGCAATACACTTGTTGGAAATAAAAATTATGTGTTCCATAGCTTTGTAAGCCAGGCAATCGTCTGTTGAAAATCCAGTCCGCTTGTCTGACACTCCTTTACAAATTTCTTCATCGTTACCTCAATCATTTCATTGCGTAGCTTTTCCAAGGTTTCCTCATTGACAATAACAACGCTTTTCACATTGCTGATCGTCTTTATGATTCCCTCATCCTCCAGCTGTTTATAAGCTTTTTGTACCGTGTTTGGATTGATGGAGAGCTGTAGTGCAAGCTCACGGCGACTGGGAAGCTCTTCATAGTGCTTCAGCTCATCGGCGAGAATCAGCTTTTTGATATAACGACTGAGCTGCGGATACATCGGCTCTTTTTTATTAAACGTTATATGTTGTAGATTCATGCAATCCACCTCTCTTCAAGTGTATTATAACCGCAATACACTATGCAGTCAAGAGAAGCCTGTTTTTTTGTTAACAGGCAGACTGTAAATGCATTCAAAAGATAGTTTCCTCAGCATTGAGAACACCGGATGAAAGCCATTCTGTTATATACTCGCGAATGAGATGCTCGTGTGTATTTTTATCATTGGAAACATAATTCGCAAGAAATGTGTCCAGTGTCACATGCTCTGTACGAAAGACTCTGCTTTTATCTTTTGCTGTATTCTGAATCCAGAAAATATAATTGTATGCTTTATACCATGGTGAAACATATACGTTTAAATGATATTGTGTATTTGAACGCATGTCGATGTATGCATGAAAAATAGGCTGTTCTGATACAATCATATGCTTATAATCTTCCATTCCTTCCTGCAGCATACTGCCCTCCCCCCTTTCTTATCATAACAGTGTGCAGAGATCAGAGTGAATAGGACAACGGGACAGCTGTATAAACACTGACCTCTGTACATTCATCATACGGAATAGCAGCAAAATTGCAAGCATTCTGGGACAAGCGGTATCCCATAGGGTGGAAACGGTCATTTTTTGTTGAGAACATCCGAAAATCCATGACTGTTTTTTTATCTTCGGCATTCAGAAAAAACAGCATTGCAATTCCGTTTGAACCGTGGTAACATTTTAATGTAATAAAAAAGGGGAGCTGGAAACGGCTGAGAGGAAGCGCTCGCTTCGACCCATAACCTGATTCGGATAATGCCGACGTAGGGATGTGTACAATATGAGTGACTGCATATTGAGATATGGCCTGCGTTTGCTGTATCTCTTTTTTATTGCTGCATACGGAAGGGGAGCTCCGACCGTACAAAGAACTTCAGCGAGGGAGCCTGCCAGACAGGCTGAGAGGAAGCTGTATGGCTTCGACCGATCTTGGGATATCAACCGGGAGAGCTGTTTTCTTTGTGCTTCCTGTTTATATCCCAAAGGAAAGCAAACAGGAGGTAAGTAGAAATGAAAAATGAACATCGTGTTTTTCGCCATGTCTTTCTGGCAATGATGGTAGCCGTAGGAGTTGTCATATCACCAATCCTGCGTGTGGAGGGTATGTGTCCGATGGCGCACTTTATCAATATTACAGTGGCAGTGTTAATGGGACCCTGGTATTCGTTTCTGTGTGCGGTACTGATTGGGGTCATCCGTATGGCGGTTATGGGGATTCCACCGTTAGCATTAACCGGAGCTGTATTTGGTGCAGCATTGTCAGGAATCTTTTATAAAATCAGCAAAGGGCAGCTGTGGGCAGCAGTTCTGGGGGAAATCATTGGTACAGGAATCATCGGGGCAATCGTGTCCTATCCAGTCATGGCGCTGCTGTGGGGAAGAAACGGTCTGACCTGGATGTTTTATGTACCGAGCTTCTTTATGGGAACCATCATCGGAGGCAGTATAGCATTTGTATTTCTGACATCCATGCAGCACAGTGGTATGCTGCTTAAGATGCAGAAAAAGCTGGGAGGAGAATGGAATGTACGAGAAGCTCTGGAGCCTGAGAAAACAACTGCAGTACAGTCATAATCTAATTCACTGCATCACCAATCCGATCAGCATGAATGACTGTGCAAATGCTGTACTGGCACTGGGTGCGAAGCCAATCATGGCGCAGCATCCGATGGAATGTGAACAGATTACCGTATGCAGTAAGGCACTGGCACTGAACCTTGGCAATTTTGATGATAACCGCTCGATTGCCATGAAGAAAAGTCTTCACTGTGCAAATGAGAATGGTATTCCGGTAATCATTGATTTGGTTGGTGTCGGATGCAGTGAGCTACGCAAAACGTTTGCAGAGGAGCTGTTGCAGAAGGGAAGATTCTCTATCATAAAAGGAAATCTTTCTGAGCTGAAGGCAATCAGCGGCCGTGACAGTCATGCCCTGGGAATTGATGTCGGTGATGGTGATCGAGAAGCTCCTGCAAAGAGTGCAAAGTGGCTGGCTGAGCTTGCACGCAGACATGCCTGCTGTGTCTTATGCAGTGGAGAAGTGGATATCCTGACAGATGGAAAGCAGATATATTTTATAGAAAACGGAGATTCCCTGATGACGCTTTGTACAGGGACAGGTTGTATGCTGAATGTGATTGCAGCTGCATTTTTATCCGTTACAGAGAATTCGCTTGATGCAGCCTTGGCGGCATGTTTGACCTTTGAGCTGGCTGCAGAGAAAAGTGTTTCAATCGCAGACGGACCGGGCAGCTTTCATGCATCACTGTTTGATTCTTTATATGGGATGGATGAGCTGGATTTTGCGAAAGCAAAGGTTAGGAGAGGGCTATGAAATTTGATTTAACATTATATCTGGTAAGCGATTCAACAGATTTATCAGAGGAGGAGTTTCTTAGACGGCTTGAACAGGCATTACATGGTGGTGTTACTCTTTTACAGCTAAGAGAAAAAAACAGAACAACGCTGGAATACTATGAGCTTGCCTGCAAAGTAAAAAAGCTGACGGATGCTTATGGGGTACCGCTTATGATTGATGATCGTGTGGATATTGCTCTTGCGGTGGATGCGGCTGGCGTCCATGTCGGTGCAGAGGATCTGCCCGTCAAAGAAGCGCGGAGACTTATGGGACCGGATAAAATTGTAGGTGCAACGGCGAAGCGTGTAGATACTGCCATGCAGGCAGAAGCAGATGGTGCTGATTATCTGGGAGTCGGCGCAATCTATCCGACTACGACAAAGGTGAAAACAGTATTGACCAGCGTAGAAACACTGCAGGATATCTGTGCACATGTTTCTATTCCGGTTGGTGCTATCGGTGGCTTGAATGCAGAGAATTGTGATATTCTAAAGGGAACGGGGATTAAGGGAATCTGTGTTGTATCTGCTATTATGAAGCAGGAAAATTCCTATGTTGCAGCGAAATCATTAAAAGCTAAAATCATGGAAATCTGTAAATAGAGGTGCAGATAAGATAAGAAAAAGACAACTTCTAAGGGTAAAAGCTCTTAAAAGATGTCTTTTTTTTATGAAGCCCCATACAGCCTTCAACTGTTATTGCTGATGCTTTAGAGAATTCATACTGTGTAGACTTCATTCTTACCTTTCCGTTAACGTGTTATCCGATATAATATGTTGGCACATTTTTGTTAGCTGCTTCCGTACTTCTATATCATAGCTGTTATCTATTCTTATTCATATGAAAATATAGTAACAGGATAGCCAAAAAAGCAACTGTAAGAATCCCATGTAGATGAAATGTGCAGAAATGTTTTTGTTTGATAAATATCGTTTCATTAGATTCAAAATGACGAGTGGTGCTATCGAAGTTAATAACAACAACAGCAAATAGAGAAAAACAGGCAGTTTCGTTAGCAGGTTAACAAAGCTTACTATGATACAGAAATTTCAGATAAAATTATATATATCTTTTTAACTATCTTTTTATATCTTCTTAAATGTCCGCAAAGCCTTATTTTATCGGCTCTACGGGCATTTTGCTTTTGTGGTAAACCTCACATATCTAGGTCTATCTTCTTATATTTTCGCTATCAAGCGTGGTTAAAATCGTGGTAAATACTTCTATGCGATTAAACGCTGAACCTCTGATTTTGCAGTATCTATGGACGCATGAGCATACCAGTTCATTGTGATACTGATATTTGAATGTCCCATGATATACTGTAAATCTTTCGGGTTCATGTTCTTGCTTGCCAATCTTGTGCAGAATGTATGGCGTAGCGTATGCGGTGTGATATGTGGCAAAGGGTTATCCTTATGGTGCTTGTTGTATTTCTTTACCATACGGACAAAAAGCATATTGTAATCAATCGCAACTTTGGGCTTGCCTTTCTGATTGACAAATAGGAAGTTGCCCCGTCCATCTATCACAAATGGTTCTGCCTTTGGGCGTTTCTTCATAACCCGTTGAAATGCTTGTATCGTTTCCTTGCTTAATGGCACTTGCCTTGTTCCGCTTTTTGTCTTAGGCGTTTCAATATAATAACCTTGTTCCTTGCTCTTTAGTAACTGGTGGTCGATAACTACAACCTCATGGATAAAATCAACGTCCATGATTGTCAGTCCGCACAGTTCCGAGATACGAAGTCCTGTCTTTAACAGTATCAGCACATCATCATAATACTTGTGATACACATTGTCCGTCTTGATGAATGAGAGTAGGGCTAGTTCCTGTTCCTCTGTCAATGCGACTTTCTCTTTGGTATCATTTTCTAGGACTTCACTCAACTTGAAATCAAAAGGGTTTTTCCTTACACAATCGTCTTGTATGGCGATATAGAATGACGCTTTTAACGAGCGTTTATGGTTGTTAATGGTGTTATAGGAAAAGCCTTTGTCTTTCATGCGTAACGCCCATTCCTTAGCGTCAGAGGGTTTTATCGTATCAATGCTCCTAGCACCTAACTTGTCCTCTTTCAATAACCGCATGAGCTGTTCCCGTTGTTTCTGTGTGCTTTTCTTCACGTTTGCCCTCTGTGCGTTCTGTTTGGCGTAGAGTTGGCAAAGCGTCATTTTCTTGCCTGTGCTGTCGATACCGTCCTCAATATCCCGTCTTATCTGCTGTTCCAGTTCACGAAGTGAGGGTTTTTCCCGTTTTCCCTTTGGTGTCGGGTCTGTGGGTGTCAATCTCCAAGCATACACATATTTTGTGTTTCCAAATGCGTCCACATATTTATATAAGTATTTTCCGTCTGTTCGTTGGCTCTCTCCAGTATGCAGGATACGTCCTTTGCTATCCCGTCTTTTTTCTTTCATGGTGTCTGCTCCTTTCCTTATTGGAAAGAGCCTTGATATGACTTGTGTTTATCATAACACATACAAGGCTCATTTGCATTAGATTGCGTCCAATTTGTCAATGACCTTTTCAAACTGTCGGCGTTTAATCTGTATGCGGTTGCCATTCATAATGAGCCAGCCAGCGTCCTTGTTTTCCTCTGCCAAGCGTCTTAACTTGTTTTCTCCGATACGGAAATACTTTGACGCTTCTTCAATGGTAAGGGTGTATTTTTCCCATACAGGAATATCGTTGTTATTCATCAGATACCCCCTTTCCCATGTTTCGTGTCATACTGGATATAGGGGATAAGGTCGGTGCGGTCTATCCTCTGTAAGTGGGCGGTTAGTTTGCTGGAAAGGGAATTGCTGTATCTTGCCTTATCAAGCATAGTTCCCACTTTTTCCAGTCCACCTAATGCGTCATGTTCTTCCAAGAAGTAAAAACTTTTCACAGCGGAAATCACGCCACCCTCTGTGAGCCATTGCTGTGTTTCCTCAAGAGAATTATGTAGTTTCGGTACTTGCAGTTTTAAGACTTCCACAGCCCCTAAAAAGCGTTCCCAAAACCGACACGTTTTCCATCTGCTCTTATTACTTTCATTTCTGTTTGGCACGACAAAGCGTAGGTTGTTTGCCAATAGACCGAAAGCCAGTTCCCCAAGTTCCAGCGGTCTGTCTTTGAATGTCATGGCAAAAGCATGAGCCTTATCATCACGCAGTTGCATTTCTGTCCGTTTCCAACTGCCGACTTCATCAAGTGTCTTATTATGCTTTGAACAGACTTCCTTATCTTTATCATAAAAACGGTAGGACAATCCCGATTTACCAGCACCGATATAAACAGTCTTTGCGGTGTCGAAATCATCAAACTTGCTTTCGTCAAAGTGGTAGCCCTCACTATTCGAGATAAATTCCTCTTTTTCGCATTTCTTCTTTATCTGCTCTATGGTAAAGAATGGTTTTTCGTTTTTATCATCAATGGCAATATCAAGTCTTGTGAAATGGAAGTTATCCAGTCCGTATCTTCGCTCACAGCGTCGGAACATATCCCCAAAGGTATAATTCCTATTGTTGAGAATACGGAAAATATCATCACAACCTCTGCCAGTCATAACAAGATAACAGCCTAGCCCCTGTGGGTTATCCTCTGTCTTTCTTGCGTCTCCCGATACATAAATATCTCCAACCTGCCAGCGTGCTTGATAAGTCTTGAATTTTATCGTTGCTGGATAAACATTGAAAATGTCAGTCGGTAAACCTAAAATGTGCATGATTACATCTTCAGCGGTTGCCGTTTCAAATACAATGCTGATGTAATCAATCTTAACGGATAAATTTTTGTGTGTAGTTATAGTGCATTTCTCCTTTCGTATGCCCCGTTTTTTGCGGGGTAAAAATCGTGTTTTTCCTTTATTTATCACAGTTTCTAGGTACTATGACATGTATACGCAGGGCGGTGTTACATATACGCCCTTTACGAGCGCCTAAAGGCGTTCCCTTTCTTCCTGTGTCTGTTCCGTTCTTAACGCTCACGAGCCTTGAGAGGCTCGTGGCTAAACGAAACAGCCCCAGTCAGAAACCCTATTTTTAGTCTGATAGTCCATGCTCATTCATGCTATCAAAGTGAAAACATCTCTTATATATGCTTACTCAAGTGTGTGATTGACCCTAGCGTGCTTAATCACTATGTCTGATAAGATAATAACGCCACTAGAATTACTTGTCAAGAAGTTTCGATTGACTTTTCGATATATATTAAGTATGATATGCTTATAAATGACAATAAAAGCAACGAAAGGAGCGGTTATACTAAGTTATGGAGTATTATGAAAAGAAAATCAGTTTCTTAGGAGAAAACATACAAATCATAAGAAAACACAGGGGAATGAAACAACAGGAACTTGCCAATAAAATCGGTATCAATATGCAGAGCCTTTCCAAGATTGAACGAGGTGTGAATTATCCTACCTTTGATACATTGGAAAAGATAATGGACGTGCTGGGAGTAACACCGAATGAATTATTGTCGGGGGAATGGAAATATATTGACCACACCGAGCCATATATCATGGACGTTATCAAACGAGAACAGGATTTTAATGTTTCCTTAGATTATTTGTCTGAAAATGAATTTTTCAATGACGAAAAAGAATGTAGATTTTACATGGAAACTACATTGATTAGATACATTAGCAATTATCTTTCTAGTGAGGTAGTAGAGTTGGAAGAACTTATGGAAATCAAGCAGTTGATACAGCGTCAGAAATTGGAACGCATGATGAAAGTACATAAGGAAATGCGAGGGTTAGACCGATACAGAGAACAGCCCAAAGAGTATAAATATCACGACCCTTATGATGATTGGATATTCCGTCAGCTTGCAGATATAGACAACAGAAACAACATTCCCAACACTTCGCCACAATTAGATTTTAATGAAACGGACTATGAAGATTATCTAAAAGAGAAATGGAATAGAGGACTTTAATTTTCCTCTTGCATGAAAGATACAGCAAACAAAAAGCCCAATCAAGAGTGCAAAGCACCACCAATGGTGGTAAGGCTCTTTACAGGGTTCTTTCTTTTCTGTGGTGGGTAATCAAGCGAAAAATGAAGAAGTGTTTTGTCATGCTTTATATTTTTATCCCGACTTTGATAATTCAGATTGTGAAAATGATTAAATACAGAAAAGCTAAATAACACGATTTATATTAGCATCACTTTAATGATAAATTAGTTAGAGTGGTGCCTTATTTTTTTCTCTGTACAATCACTTAAATAGGTGCTATAGTAATGGGTAGATAGTATTCGAACAGAAACTATACCACATATTTTTTATTTTTAAACCATGAGGATTATATCAGTTTGAACGAGACCTCATCCATGCAGATTTTCATGATTGTCACTTCCCAGAAAGGAGTGATCGATATGAGAGCAGGATTTATCGGAGCGGGGAAAGTAGGATTTTCCCTTGGAAAATACCTGAAGGAAAACGGCGTAGAGATTACGGGTTACTTCAGCAAATCACCGGAATCAGCTAAATCAGCAGCAGATTTTACTAACACAAAACTATATAAGAGTATAGAGAATATCTTAAGTGACAGTGATACCCTGTTTATTACTGTGCCTGATGGACAGATAAGCAAAGTATGGGATTATATGAAGAATCTGGATATTAAAAATAAAAATATTTGTCATTGCAGCGGTTCGATTTCATCAACTGTTTTTTTTGATGGTGAAAACCTCGGTGCAAATATCTATTCGGTACATCCCCTATATGCAATAAGTGATAAGTGCGAATCATGGAAACACTTGAATAAGGCTTATTTTACTGTGGAGGGTTCGGCAGAGAATCTAGATGAGATTAAGAGTATCTTTGAGCGAGCAGGAAATAAGGTAATCGCAATGGGAGCGGAAAATAAATCTCTTTACCACTGCGGTGCAGTAGTTGTAAGCAATCTCGTAAACGGACTTTTTCAAGTGGGGGCTGAAATGCTTGTAAAATGCGGCTTTGATAAAAAAGATGCAAAGAAAGCCTTAGTGCCTTTGTTTACTGGAAATGCCGACACATTGGCAGAAAAAGGGGTTGCGGCTGCCCTCACAGGTCCTGTTGAGCGAAATGATTTGTCGACTATCACAAAACACATTGAAGCTATTAAGGCAGCATGGATAAACGAGTCTGAGGAAAAGGTGGGATATGAGATGATATATCTTTTGCTTTCAGAAAAGCTTCTCAGTATTGCACAGGAAAAACATTTAGACAGTGACTATTTGAAGATGACGGAGGTAATTAAAAATGAAAAACACAGTATCCACTTTTAAAGAACAGAAGGTTAAGGGCGATAAGATTACAATGCTGACAGCCTATGACTATTCGACAGCTAAATTGATGGATCAGTCAGGTATTAACGGTATTCTCGTTGGAGATTCTCTTGGCATGGTTATGCTCGGATACGAAAATACTTTGCCGGTAACAATGGAAGATATGATTCACCATACAAGAGCAGTTACAAGAGGTGCCAAAGATGCCTTAGTAGTTGGAGATATGCCGTTTATGTCATATCAAGTTTCAGTTGAAGAGGCCATGTATAACGCAGGAAGACTTATGAAAGAAGGAAGATGTCAAGCAGTAAAGCTAGAAGGTGGAGCCTCTGTTTGTCCACAGATTAAAGCTATTACAGCTGCTTCAATTCCTGTTATGGCACATATTGGACTTACACCTCAGTCAGTGAACGTTTTTGGAGGCTTTAAAGTTCAGGGAAAAAGTGAAGAGGGAGCAAAGAAACTCATTGAAGAGGCAAAAGCTGTTGAAGAAGCAGGAGCATTTGCGATTGTTTTGGAATGCGTACCTGCAAAATTAGCGGAAATTATTTCTGAAAGCATTAATATTCCTACAATAGGAATAGGTGCAGGATCTGGCTGCGATGGACAGATTCTCGTTTATCAGGACATGCTTGGAATGGTCTCTGACTTTACACCTAAATTCGTAAAACAATTCGCAAAGGTAGGAGATGTAATGAAAGAAGCCTTTGCTGCATATATAGAAGAAACTAAACAGGGAAGCTTTCCAGCACCTGAACACACATTTAAAATTTCAGAAGATGTAATTAACAAGTTATATTAGGAGATAGAACGATGAAAATAGTAAAAACCGTAGATGAAGTGAGAGTTATAGTCAAAGAATGGAAGAAAGAAGGTCTTACAGTAGGTCTTGTTCCTACTATGGGATTTTTGCACGAAGGACATAAGAGTTTAATTACAAGGGCTGTTTCAGAAAACGATAGAGTTGTTGTCAGTGATTTTGTAAATCCGACTCAATTTGGAGTAGGGGAAGATTTGGAAAGCTATCCGAGGGATTTGGAAAGGGATACTATGCTATGTGAGGAGGCAGGTGCTAATTTAATATTTAATCCTGAGCCGGAAAATATGTATTTTGACGATTTTTCAACATATGTAAACATAGAAAGTCTTTCAGAGGAACTTTGTGGAAAATCACGACCAATACATTTCAGGGGTGTAGGCACAGTAGTATCTAAACTTTTTAATATTGTAAATCCCGACAGAGCTTACTTTGGTCAAAAGGATGCACAGCAGCTTGCGATTATAAAAAGAATGGTTAGAGATTTGAACTTTGATATCGAAATTGTGGGCTGCCCTATAGTTAGAGAAGAGGATGGTCTTGCAAAGAGTTCAAGAAATACATATCTAAGCAAAGATGAGAGAAAGGCGGCACTAATTTTAAGCAAAGCAGTTAAGCTCGGAGAAGATATGGCAAAAGCAGGAGAAAAAGATACAGATAAAATTGTATCAGAAATGATTAAGCTTATTGAAACTGAGCCTATGGCGAAAATAGATTATGTTCAGGCTGTAGACGCTGTTTCAGTTAAACCGGTCAAGGAGATGACAGCACCAGTACTAGTTGCCATGGCAGTTTATATCGGCAAAACCAGATTGATTGACAACTTTATTTACGAAGGTTAAACGGGGGTTAAATATGACATTTGAAATGTTAAAGGGGAAGATACACAGAGCTACAGTAGTTCAAGCAGAACTTGATTATGTAGGAAGCATCACTGTAGACGAAGACTTACTTGACAGTGCCGGAATTTTGGAGTATGAAAAGGTAAGTATCGTAGATATAAATAATGGGAACAGATTTGAGACATACACAATTGCAGGAGAAAGAGGCAGCGGAATGATATGTCTCAATGGAGCTGCTGCAAGATGTGTTCAGACAGGTGATAAGATAATCATAATGTGCTATGCACAGATGACTCCAGAAGAGGTAAAGAAAAATCCACCTAAAGTAGTATTTGTAGATGAGGATAACAAAATATCAAGAGTCGCAAGATACGAAAAACATGGTAAGCTATAAGACATGTAATTTGCAAATAAAAAAGGGCATTTCGGTAATTAAAAAATGTAAAAGGTGAAGAATATGTCATCTGCCCTCGTTGTGAGCAAGAAGTTTATAAAGAAGTAATAATTTATCCATTTTGTAACTTTGGCATAATGGCATGGCTTGAAGGAGAAAATGATGAAAATAGCAAACCAGTGAAAGATAAATCTAAGTAAAATCTCAGCTTAACAATTTAATATCTATATTTACAAAGCAGTTGGTCTTATGATTGACTGCTTTTAAAAAAGACACCGTTTAGGTGTGAGGTCTTTTTAGTGTTATTTATAGTCATATCAAGGCTCGTTTAATTATGGTAAATTCGTGGTAAAATGAGTGCTTTTCTATACTTCAAAATATTTGAAAGTATAGTGTTTATACGGATAATCAAAAATTAGATATAAAATTTATAAGAACTAAATATATCTTATGAAAACCGATCGTTGAATTTGATTTTAATCTTGAAAATGCAGAGGCATAGATCGGAATCTTAAAGAGAAGTGGAAGAAACATAAGAAATTGAAATATTGATTCTAATTCTCCTTCTACAAAAAACATATAAACACCTTTCCCTCTCATTATTCGACTTACAAAATATGAACTACTGTCTGCATCTTTCCTTTCTTTATACGAACAGAAATTCGGTGAATCTTTATATTCTTAAGCAGACATGAAACCTTAAATGCGAAAGATAGCTTTAAAAGGTGATTCTCTTATAAAGGGTGACCTGTGTTGCTGTTCTGAAAAATCAGGAGTCCTTGGAAAGTGTAAGCTTGTTATTCGATATATAATCTCTGATTTTTCCATATAGCTTGAAGGTATGATAGGTTTCTGTGTCCTTGATGAAGGTTTCTGTAACATCCTCGTTATCTTCATTTATCACTCTATAGGATGCTTCACCTTCATAAATAGGGTTGACAAATCTTTTTAAATCATCAAATTCCGGATTCATAATATACATTACATAGCCAACGCATAAAATGCATACAATCGCTAAACATACATGCCATTTTTTCAGCTTCATACAGCTTCCTCCTTTTTCTTGTGCCGGTAAAACGCTTGTAACTACATCCTGTGATTGCAAAACCTGAGAAATAACAAAAAGTGCATACCTTCAGCATATGGAAAAGATAAACTATGCCTCTGTTTTCTTCATACTATAGCTTTCTGAATGAGATAACCAGTATATGGTATTGAATGGCAGATCAACGGGAATAAATGGTCGAACAGGGTGTGATAAAGCAGCTAATCGGCATGCATACTTTCTATGCTTCCATCCTTCATGGTATAGATAATATCGCAGCGCTTTGCCAATTCCATATTATGAGTCACAAAGACAATCGCCTTATCCTGCTTTCTTAAATCCAACAGTATCTGGAAAACACGTTCAGAATTTTCGATATCAAGTGCTCCAGTGGGTTCATCCGCAAGCAGGATCGCTGGATTATTGACTAAGGCTCTTGCGATTGCAGTTCTTTGCCGTTCTCCACCGGAAAGATCATGGGCTTTTTTCTTTAAAAGCTGCTGAATTCCCAGTGTTTTGCTCACAGATGATAATATCGTTTGCTGTTCTGCTTCCGGAATCTTTTTCTTACTATATACGAATGGCAATGTAATATTATCCAGTACAGTGTCCTGTTCCATCAGAGCATATTCCTGAAATATATATCCGAAGCTTTCATTGCGTATTGCCGGAAGATTTTTTCCTTCTTTCACCTCCTGTCCGTTTATGATTATTTTTCCTTCATCCGGCTTCATAAGCAGACCAAGCATGTGAAGCAGGGTTGATTTTCCGCATCCGCTGGGACCGCAAATCGCAGTTATCTGATGCGAACAGATATCCATGCTGACATGATTAACTGCTGTAATTACCTGTTTTCCCTGATGAAACCTTTTTGTTAAATCTTCACAATGTATGAGTACCATAAATATCTTTCCTTTCAGTTATCGCGTATTTCAATAAGTAAATGCTCAAGCTCGATGGAGCGGATGCCAAGATAACAAATTCCCCCCTGAACGAGCAGTAAAATAACCGCAATCATTAGAAGCAGCATGATGGACAGACCTTGTGCACTGAGAATAAAAAGCAGAAGGAAGGGAAGTCCAAACAAGAAGGTTATGTACCAATATAGACGAAGCCATATATCCTTTCTACAGGCGCCGTAAATCAAGTGAATTGTATATTCCTTTCTATTATTTTGAATCAATAGCTTTAGTATATAAAAGAGAAAGATTATACAAAGCAGAAACATGGCAACATAATAAAGCAGAAAATACAGGTTCTCCTGATAGGTACTTTGATAGAGACGGTTTTTAACCAGATTGCTTTGCGGGACCATGGTTCTGGATTCAGGAAGAGAAGTAAGTAATTGATTTATTTCTGCGTTCTGGTTTTTTGTAATCGTCAGATGATCCAGTATTTCCATATCATAGCTGCTGTCCATCGCGTGAAAAGAATTGAAATCACAAATCAGTACCAGCTTGTCATCCAGAAGCATCCTTCCCATACCATTATCCAGATAGCTGCTTCCTTGCTTTAGCTTGTCGATAACCGGAATTTTTTTCCATGAAAGGGATAGCTTTTCTGAGCAGTTTGCTTATCGTTACCAACAAGTACACCGATGGAGCTTATATCTTCTCCAGTGAGATCAAAGAAAGCCGGAAAGGAACCAAAGGCTATAAAATATTCATTTCCGTCTTCATCAAAGTAATCGGATATATAAGAATAAGCATTCCCGTTGTATTGAAGAGCTGCGGAAAGATATTGCAGAGTATCCTTGTTGCTTTCACTATCATCCAGCTGAAAGGAAGAAAATTGTATCGGTGAAGCTTTTTGTATATGATTACAAAACTGATACTCATGATAGCTGTTTGAAATCTGAGTGCTGAAGATACCGCAGCAAATTGCAATCATAATTACAAATAATGCAGTAGTGAAGGAGCGCAGCTTATGATTTCTAATATCCTTTAATGCAAAGTGAATTTGCTTATTCATAAAGGTAGCCCTCCTTATCAAGGTTTCTGTTAAGGATTAGCGTACATGCCGCTGTTAGGAACAGCAAGGAAAACAACATTGCTAAGAAGTCAATCCAGATGCTTTCGCGGATAAAAGTCAGCTGCAGCTGTTGTATAATCCAATGATGAAATAGAAGTGCAGGGATACAGCCGATAAGGCTTAAAAAGAGGATTTCACGTAGATTTTCTAATAATATTGCTTTTCTGGATGCCCCCAGTACCTGCTTTATAAAGAATATTTTTTTCCTACATGCAAAGGAGTGATAAATGAAATAGCTGAGACCGATAAAAACAAATACATAGGAAAACAGCATATAGGCAAAAAATGGATTGTTGATGATGCCGGATAATCTATTCCAATAGGAAAAGGTTTCTTCAGTGTACTCATAATGATGTATATCCAGATTCTGCCGTATCATATTCAAAAGCTCATCTGAACCCTTGACAATGAGATCTCCCTGAAGCTTGGAGTAGGAGAACAGATTATATATGAGATAATGATCATTGGGGATTTCCTTCACCGTTCCAAGAACTGTGCCTGTTTCTTTTTTATATAATTCCGGATGCTTTGATAGATATGTAGAATTCAATGTATAGGAATAACGCTTTTCGGAAAAAAAGCAATTTGCTTTGGGGGCATCCTTAGGGAGTCCGTATGACTCTATTAGCTTGTACGAGGGATCATACATTCCCAAACCGATATCATCAATAGTATCAAGAAGCAGTAGATCCGTATCCTCATTCAGCAAATTTCTGATAGAAGCATACAGCTGTTTCCCCGAAAGTGGCTGTGTGGTATCTGCTTCACGGATTCGCAGAAGTTTGTAGCCCGCGTGTATCTGATATATGTCATCCAGCTCACCGTTCCTGCACGTGATCAGTGATAAAAACATAGAAACGGAAAGCATGAGCAGAAAAGATATACAGATATATACAAATCTAGTGGCTTTCATAAGCTCTCAGCAAAGCTGTTGTTTTCTTTAGGAACCGTTTTTTCATACCAGCATCTCCTCACATCTTTCATACTTATATATATAGTAGTATATATAATTGAAAATGCAATAGGCGATTGCTTTTAATCTAAAAGTTATTTGAAATCACAACAAGCATTTCCGTGCTATACTTTATACGTTATGTTTTCTTTCTTATCACCTATCCCACAACGTTATAAATCATTTATGTTAACGTGTGATAGTTTAGTGTAAGTAAAAAATTAAAAGCTATTGCATTAAAATTTTAATTGTGATATATTGTTAATTGATAAAGGGCTTGTTATCGAAAGAGCAACACCTGTTACATTTTTTTGTAGCAGGTGTTTTGTTTTATATGAGAGGAGAAGAACATGAAAATATTAAGCCCTGTAAATGGCTATGTAAAAGATATTGAGGAATCAAGTGACCCATCCTTTTCACAAAAAATGCTAGGTGATGGAGTATGCATTGAACCAAAAGATAAACATATCTATTCTCCCGTGAAGGGGAAGGTTGCTATGGTTTTTCCAACGAAGCACGCCTTGGGAATCAAATGTGATGATTTAGAATTTATGCTGCATTTAGGTGTAGATACAGTTGAATTACAAGGAGAAGGCTTTGAATGCTTTGTTAAAGCTGGAGATCAAATTGATTATGATACATTGCTAATTGATTATGATTATAAAAAAGTAGCTGAGAAAGGTTATGATACTGATATTATCTTCATGATTTTGAATAACGATACAAAAGAATTAAAAAAATCATTGGGATATAAATATAGGAAAGATGAAATAATATCAATTATTTAATAGGTAAATATATGAAAATAGAACAAATTATAAATAATAATGTTGTCATCACGAAGAATAAAAAAGGGAAAGAGACTGTTGTCATAGGGAAAGGTATTGGATTTAATGGCAAAAAGGGAGATCATATAGATGATAACAAAATTATAAAAACCTTTATGCTTAACGATGAAAAAGAGAAAAATAGTTTTTCTCTAATGATTGATGAAATTCCTTATGACATTATCGAATTCGGAATTGAAATATGTGACTTTATTACTTCGAGATGTTCAAAAAAAGTCAGTAAAAGGATTTTATTACCTTTAGTCGATCATCTTTCTACAACTATAGAAAGATATCGCACCGGTATATCTTTAAAAAGCGAATTATTGTGGGATATAAAATATCTTTATCAGGAAGAGTATGAGATTGCTGTAGAAGTTTGGAAGATGATGAATGAAAAATTCAACATAAAAGTTGATATCAATGAGGCGTGTTATATTACTCTGCACATTGTGAATTCGGAAATGGATTTGGATATCAAGGATGCATACAAGGCGACGGCTATTATTGATACAAGTGTAAAGATTATAGAAAAGCATTTTAAAATAAGCCTGAAAAATGAGAGCTTGGATTTTCAAAGGTTTATTACACATTTGCAGTTCTTTGCGAAGCGTATGATTCAAAATACATTATTATCAAATGATGATATGAAAATGCTGCTCTTCATGAAAGAAGAATATACGGAAGAGTATGAATGCGCTATGGTTATTAAAAATAAGATACAAGAAAAGATGAAGGTTGATATAGATGAAAGAGAATGTGTTTATCTAGCAATTCATATTTCTCGATTACTTAAGTAGTCGGGTTAATATAAAATCGGAGGTGAGAATTGTAAACGATAAATGGGGGTTACTTTATGAGGCCAAACCATTTTAATTGATTACTATTGGAGGAAATTACATGAAAAATTACAAAGAAATAGCTGAGAGTATTATTAAATTCGTCGGTGGTAAAGAGAATATTACATCGCATACGCACTGCATGACCAGACTGAGATTTGTATTAGCAGATACTGGAAAGGTTCATGAGGATGCAATCAAAGCACTACCTGAAGTTCAGGGGATTGTCAATAAGGCCGGGCAATACCAGCTGGTTATCGGGCCTGAGGTTGATAATCTTTATGATCAAATCAATTTGTTGTGTCCAATGAAGGATATTGATGAAAAAACGGTGGAGAAAGAAAGCAAGGAAGAAAAAAAGTCATTATTCAATACAGTGCTAAGCTATGTCTCCGGTTCCATCGCACCTGCCTTATCTGTTCTTATAACTGCAGGATTCACAAGTGCATTTTTAACACTGTTTGTCCAGTTTGGATGGTTAAGCAATGAATCGCCTACCTATCTGATTTTTAACCAATTGCAAAGCTTAGGCTTTACGTATTTGCCGGTAATGGTTGCTTTCGGTGCTGCAAAAAGACTGAAAACAAATGAATATTTAGCTGCATTCATTATATTGGTACTATCCAGTGAAGCAATCACAGGTGTAGAGGGCTTATCCTTGTTTGGAATTGATTTAATGACAGTAAATTATGCTTCCAATATTGTTCCGGCTCTATGTATGGTACCGATCATGGCTATTATAGATAAAAAGATAACGTGTTATATTCCTAATGAAGCCAAGGCGGCTTTCAAACCGTTTGTTTTGGGAATCTTAACATTTATCGTTACAGTTTTTGTAATAGGACCTTTAGGTGCTATTGTCGGCAATCTTTTAGGGGAATTCTGTATCTGGATATCAGGCTTCGGTGGTTTCAGTATGGGAATCTTATCAGCACTGCATCCGATTTTGGTTATGTTTGGTGTCCATACTGTTTTAACTCCTATATTCATTTCAGAAACAGCTTTATACGGCTACTCCATTTTATCCGCAAAAGCATTAGCCGGGAATTTTGCAATGGCTGGCGCGGCACTCGCTGTGGGCTTTAAAGCACGTAAATTAGAAAACAAATCATCAAGTATCACCGCTGGAGTAACTGCATTACTCTCTGTTACGGAGCCTGCTTTATATGGTACTTTATTAAGATTGAGAAAACCATTTATTGGCGCCATCATAGGTGCCGGTCTTTCTGGAATTGCATTAGGACTGTTTCATGTGAAGTGTTATGCAGGAGGACCTAGTACAGTATTTACAATGGCTTTATATATGGGCGGGGATTCCATGACAAACTTCTATCTAGCCTGTTTATGTGCAGTATTGGCAGTCGTATTTGGGTTTATCGCAACGTGGCTTATTGGTTTTGACGAAGAATAATCAGTGAAGATAGGCGACTATCTTCCTTTTAAATAAAGGAGAACAAAATGAAACAATTTCCGAAAAATTTCTTATGGGGAGGCGCAACAGCAGCCAATCAGTTTGAAGGCGGCTTTCTTCAAGGAGGAAAAGGCTGGTCTGTAAGTGATGTAGTAAAAGCAAAATTTCATGTTGATGTGAAAAATTACAAAGCACATACTGAAATTAGCAGTGAGGATATTTATGAAGCGCTGGCCCATCCGAAGGACCTGATGAACTATCCCAAGCGAGAAGCCAGTAAATTTTATTATAACTATAAAGAGGATATACGATTGCTGAAAGAGATGGGCTTTAAAGTCTATAGGATGAGCATTTCATGGTCACGTATTTTTCCGAATGGAGATGATGAATATCCCAATGAAGAAGGCCTGCAATTTTATGATAATATTTTTGATGAATGTAAAAAGTATGGAATAGAACCATTAGTTACCATGTCACATTATGAACCACCATTGCATCTGGTTTTAAAATACGATTGCTGGTATAATCGTAAAACAATTGATTTCTTTTCCAAATATGTAGAAACCATTTGCAAAAGATATAAAGAAAAGGTGAGGTATTGGATTACGTTTAATGAAGTTGATAGTATGATACGCCATCCCTACACCACAGGTGGTCTGGTGAAAGACAGATTTAAGGGGAAGAATTGGGATGAAGTGATATTTCAAGCAATGCACCATCAGTTTGTAGCAAGTGCTATTGCCACAAAGATATGTCATGAGATTATTCCTGATTCAAAAGTAGGCTGTATGCTTACAAAACTAACTTATTATCCATATACATGTAAGCCTGAAGATGTTTTGAAGACACAACTGAAAATGAGGTCGATTTATTGCTATACTGATGTGCAGGTATTTGGTGAATATCCAGCTTATCTGTTAAGCATGTTTCGCAAGCAAGGATTAAATATAAAAATGGAAGAAGGCGATCTTGAACTTATAAAAGAGAACGTGGTGGACTTTGTATCTTTTTCATATTATATGTCAAGCTGTGTGGCAGAGGATGAATCAGGCTTAAATGTAACTGCCGGAAATACTGTTCTTGCTTTGAAAAACCCATATTTGGAATCAAGTGAGTGGGGATGGCAATTAGATCCGATCGGTTTAAGAATTTCTCTGATTGATTTGTACGATCGATATAGAAAACCTTTATTTATCGTCGAAAACGGGTTAGGTGCGAAAGATGAACTGGTTATTGTGGATGGCGTAAAGACGGTAGTCGATGATTATAGAATCTCATATTACGAAGAACATTTTAAACAGATGTATAAAGCGATTTATGAAGATGGAGTAGAATTGATGGGGTATACATCCTGGGGGTGTATTGATTTAATTTCAGAATCTACAAAACAAATGAGTAAACGCTACGGATTCGTCTATGTGGATGCGGATGATTATGGGAATGGCTCATATGAAAGATATAAAAAGAAATCATTCTACTGGTATAAGCGAGTTATTAAAACAAACGGAAGTTGTTTATTTGAAGATGAAGAAAAAGCATGAAAGAGAATAAATGTTGAATACGGATAATGTAAAAATTTTTGCTCGCGCGCAGCGAGAGATTGGAGGGAATTATGAATAAGGATTTTTTATGGGGTGGAGCAACTGCTGCAAATCAATATGAAGGAGGTTATAATAAGGGAGGTCGCGGCCCTAATACCTTTGACTGTATGGGCAGTGGAAGCTTTAAAAACATAAGAAGGATATCCTGTAAAGTAGATAATAAAATCGTATGGATACCAAGAAATTCCTCTCTTCCAAATGGTGCAAAAGGCTGTATTGCAGATGGTGCTTATTACCCAAGTCATCAGGCAACAGATTTTTACAATCATTATAAAGAGGATATTGCATTATTCGCAGAGCTGGGCTTTAAATGTTACAGGATGTCGATAAGCTGGACTAGAATTTTTCCTAAAGGTGATGAAGAAAAACCAAATGAAGAAGGATTACTGTTCTATGAAAATGTATTTAAAGAATTATTAAAATATAACATTGAACCAATTGTTACTTTGAATCATTTTGATATGCCATTGTATTTAGCAAATTCGATAGAGGGCTGGAAGTCGAGAAAAACAATTGAGTATTTTGAAAAATACTGTAAAACAGTAATAAAGAAATACGCAAGCTATGTTAAGTATTGGATTACATTTAATGAAATCAATTTTATGTTTAGCTGGCATACTCTTGGAATATCAAGTATGGATGAGCAAACCCGGTATCAAGCTTTACATCATGTTTTTATAGCGAGTGCAAGAGTTGTGCAGTGGTGTCATGCGAACTATCCGCAAAAGAAAATCGGAATGATGTTTTCAATGCCGATTTCATATCCGGAGGATTGCAATCCTAAAAACGTATTAAAAACATATCAGGAGATGAATAATGAATTTTTCTTCTCCGATGTACAATGCAGGGGATATTATCCCAAATATAAATTAAATGAATTTATCAGAAAAGGAATTGTAATAAATAAAGAAAATACGGATGATACGGATTTAAAAAAAGGTGTAGTGGATTTTATTTCTATTTCTTATTATCACAGTGGTGTAGTCACAATACGTGAAAATGCTGAGACAACAGGTGGAAACCTTATACAGCTCGTTAAGAATCCATATTTAGAAGCAAGTGAGTGGGGTTGGCAAATAGATCCTTTAGGCCTTAGAATCGCATTAAATCAAATCTATGATAGATATCAAAAACCGATTTTCATTGTTGAAAATGGTTTAGGTGCTGTGGATGAAGTCGTGGATATAGATGGGGTTAAAACAGTTGAAGATGATTATAGAATTTATTATTTTAAAGAACACCTTAAGAGCCTGATGGACGCTATTGAGTATGATGGAATAGATGTTATGGGATATACTGCATGGGGATGCATTGATATCGTTTCAGGCGGGACTGGTGAGATGAAAAAAAGATATGGTTTTATTCATGTTGATATGGATGATCATGGTGTCGGTAGCTTGAAAAGAACAAAGAAGAAATCATTTGACTGGTATAAAGCAGTGATAGCATCTAACGGAGAATGTATACGGTAATTGGAAACAGTATTTTTAAGCTCTTTTATATTTATACAAAAGAAGTAAGTCTTCGTTTTCTAAATAAATTAAGGGAAATGTTCAGAGGCTCTTGCCCGCTTTAGAATACAAGTATGAAAAGCGAATAAGGAAGACGTAAATCCCAATGATTCAAAAGCTTTATTGTTCGCCTCCTACTGATTAGCAGCGGTGCATGTAATTGCTGCTATTGGTTCGTTAAGACATAGGAGGTGATATTTTACAGCACTTCATGCCTCATGTGAAAAAGGATATGATATAACGGTAGGAAAATAGGTATATAAAGTAAAATCGTCAGTTAAGCCTTCCCCTAAATTCAGGCATTTTAATTTCTTTTTCATCTATATTCATCCATAATATAAGCAGCATTGACAAAAGTGAATGATTTTCTATAGGAATTTACGCCAATCTGTTTTATAATCATAACGTCAGGGATGAATGTAATAGAAAAGGAGGAGCTTATGCTGAACAAGGAAAAGATTTATATCACCGGTCACAGGCATCCGGATACGGATTCCATCGCATCCGCCATCGCTTATGCGAAACTGAAGCAGCGTCAGGGCTTTCATGCGATTGCCTGCCGCCTTGGTCCGGTGAATGCAGAAACAGAATATTTGCTTGAACGCTTCCACATGGATTTGCCTATGCTGTTCGAGGATGCGCGCGCCACTCTGGATGAAATCGACATTGATGGCCCACTGGCAATCAGTCCGCAGACGACCATTATGGAAACACTGGAGCTGATGAGCGAACAGAACAAGCAGTCCTATGGTGTTATCAACGCACAGGGGAAACTGATGGGGATGGTTACCAAATCAGACCTTGCTACGGTTGGTTTAGGAGATACTGCTGTTGCCATTCAGCTGCTGCAGGAAACACCACCGGAATATATTGCGAAAACAGTGAGTGGGAAAATGGTGTATATGGATAAAGCATACCATTTTAACGGAAAGACAAGTGTTATCGCGATTGCCGAAACAAAGCTGAACAACTATGAATTACAGGATCGTCTTGTCATTGTAGGGAATGACTCGGAAGCACAGGAAGCAGCGATTCGCAAGGGAGCAGGAATTCTGGTCGCGGTTTGGACAGAGCATATTGAAGAGAGTGTAATTGCACTTGCGAAGGAATACCACTGTCCGATCATCCTATCCGGACATGGAACGATGAATACCTCTCGTTATCTGTTCTTTTCTCCACCGGTCAAGCTGCTTATGAAAACCGATCTCGTCAGCTTTAACAAAAATGAATTTGTTGATGAGGTAGGAAAGAAAATGCTGAAATCAAGATACCGCAGCTATCCAGTAATTGATGATGAAAACCATCTGATTGGCTATGTTTCACGCTACCACATTTTAAATCAGCATAATAAAAAAGTCATCCTGGTGGATCACAATGAATATGCACAATCTGTGAAAAGCATAGAAAAGGCTGATTTGCTGGAGGTTGTGGATCATCACCGTGTATGTGACATCTCCACAAACCGTCCAATCTCCTTCCGTAATGAAATCATCGGCAGTACGGCATCCATCATAACTTCGATATATCTGGAAAATCAGATGAGTATACCAAAGGATATTGCCGGTCTGCTGCTTGGTGCGATACTCTCTGATACACTGAAATTCAAATCGCCGACAACAACGGCTAAGGACAAAGGGCTTGCCAAAATGCTGGCAGAGGTTGCAGAGCTGGATATTGATGTATTTGCGAAAGAGATGTTCAAGGTAAGCTCCAATATCAGCAATAAGACACCGCGTGAGCTGCTGAATCAGGATATCAAAAAATTCGAGATTGACGGCAGAACGGTTATGATTTCACAGGTAATTGCTTATCAGGTAAGTGAAGCTAAGGAAATTGAAGAGACTCTGCAAAGCGAAATGGAGAAATTCGCACAGGAAAAAGGACTTGATCTTCTGGTTGTTGCATTTACCAGTATACTGGAGAATGGCTCTGTCTTCTATGCCGCAGGAGAAATCGCAGATGTAGTTGCAGAAGCGTTTCCGAACCACTTTGAAGAAGAGCATAGCTTCCAAGAGGATATATTATCCAGAAAAAATCAGATTGTACCTTTGCTTTCCCGTGCAATCATCAATTCTGTACACTGATCATCAAAAAAAGACAATCACAAGTTGGATTGTCTTTTTTTAACAGCTACGTTTCGATCAGCAGCTGATTATCTATTTTGCGCTTTCAATATAGTCCTTAACATTTTCCTCTACAACAGAAAACGGTGCTGCTCCGCTTTTCAGAATTGCTTCATGGAACTTTTTATCATTGAAATTATCCTTCAGCTCTTCCTGCGCATCCTTTTTCAGGTTGGCAAGCTGAACATATCCTACATAATAAGAGAGGAATGCTGTTGGATTTGCCTGCAGCTGGTTATAGAAATCACTGATATCTGTAACCGCAAGCCCATTTTCCTCAAGGAATTTCGCAGCGTCTTCCTTTGTCCAGCCTTCATAATGAATACCGATATCAGCAAGTGCGACCAGGCAATCCTGATAGACAACCATGTTCTGTTGCAGCTTTACAGCATCCGCAGAAACTCCGTCAAGATACTGCAATGCATACAGCTCTGTATAGGTGGCATAGCCCTCAGTATAACCAAGGAAGCTTGCCATACTGTTTCTCCATGGGTCCTTCACATTCTTGTAAGCATATGCAATCTGATACATATGTCCCGGAATTCCTTCGTGTGCAACGGTGGAGAAGGTTTCCAGTGACTGCACATCCAGTGCGTCCTCCAGCATATTCACGCGAATCTGTTTTGGTGTTGTACCATCCAGTGCAGGAATGTTGAAGTAAGCCGCAACACCGCCGGATGCAAGATCCTCACCGATGGGCTTGATTTTATAATCCAGTGCTCCTACGGATGGGAAGTCATCCTTACAATCATTTTCAAGGTCCTTCAGCATGCTTTCAAAGTCCGTATATTTGGTTTTGATTTCTCCGTTTGCATATTCATCATACAGATTCTTGTTTTTTGAAATTACAGACTGTACTGCAAGCAGAGATGATCTTGACATACTATTCAATTCTTTTTTGATATCCTCGATCGATTTGTCTGTACCTGTAGCCTGCTTGAACAGAAGCTCATAGTATTCTTTTCCATTCTTCATATGGCTAAGTCCCATAGCATTATTTTTAGAGGAATCCAGCTCCTTCATGGTTTTAATGATATCACTGTAAGCAGGAAGGAAATACTCCTGAAAGGCTTTCTTCAGCTCTGCCTTGTACTGTCTGGTTTTTTCATCCCCAAGCTTCAGGTTATCAATACTTTCGTTCAGACCGGTAAGTACGCTGCTGTTGACATCCTCCTTAACAACCTTCTCACAATACTCTTTTACAGATTTAATATCCAGCATCAGTGTACCTTTTTCTTCTTGCTTTTTTGTGTATTCAAGAAGACTGTCCATATATGGACGTACGGATTTCATCAATGTAATAACATCCTTTACATCCTGCTCATTGCGCAAAGTCCAATCGGAGAACAGGGTTGGCAGCTGTGTGTGCATACCTGTCATGGACTCCAGCGGCATACTCATATAATCGAATTTGGAATCATTCATTTCCGTTGTGTAATCCAGCATATAGCTGTAGATATCATATGTTTCCTTCTGATCATCACGCAGGTCTTCACGGTCAAACTCCTTAAAAGCCTTTGCAGATTTCTCGTTCAGCGCTTTGTTTTCCTTCATGGTTGCTTCATTCAGCTCTTTATCGATCTGAATTTTGGTCTTGCTTATATCCACACCATAATCCTTGGGATTCTCCAGAATAATGTGCGTGTTCGGATAGCTTTGTTCCATTGCTTCCACGAATTCCTGCTTCATAAATTCATCGAACTTTTTCTGTTCTTCGCCGGTATCCTTTTTTGAGCATCCGGTGAATGAAAAAGCCATAACTGCAGATAACATCAGCAATGTTATTTTCTTTACGTTCATATTTCCTCCATTTTCTCTAGTCTCTAGGTAGCGTACACTTGTGCTACAGATATTTTATGTATCCTACTTGTTATTATATCGTCTAATCATGGATTCCACAATGAATTATCCGCTGAAACCGATTTAAGTTTGGAATGAAGTTGTCGTGTTGAGCGGTTTATGCTATCCTATTATAGAAAAGAGTTGATGATTGTGCATGAACGACAAACAAAAATACTGGAGCTTCTTTCACAATATAAAAAGATAGAGGTAACCAGATTATCAGAGCTTCTCTCTGTTTCACAGGTTACAATTCGCAAGGATCTCATGCAGCTGGAGAGCAGTGGTCTGATTCTGCGAGAGCATGGATATGCGGCATTGCATGACAGCGATGATTTGGCAAACCGGCTCGTCTATCATTATGAAATCAAACAGAGAATCGCGCAGCTGGCGGTAGAGGATGTGCAGGATGGGGAGACACTCATGATTGAGTCTGGTTCCTGCTGTGCACTGGTAGCTCTGGAAATTGCAAAAACCAAAAAAGATGTGACGGTGATTACCAATTCTGCTTTTATTGCTGCGTATATACGAAAACAGGGTTCTGTACGAATCATCCTGTTGGGTGGCGAGTATCAGCAGAGCTCACAGGTTATGGTCGGCCCGATGACGAGAAGATGCATGGAGCCGTTTTATGTGGATAAGCTGTTTATCGGTACGGATGGATTCACGAAGGAATCTGGTTTTACAGGAAATGATTATATGCGCAGTGAAACTGTACGGGATATGGCACAGCAGGCAAATCATGTGATTGTTGTTACTGAATCTCTTAAATTTTCACAGAAGGGACTTGTTCAGCTGATAGACACCGCGCAGATCCGTACGGTTGTCAGTGATGATCATATACCCGAGGAATGTGAACAGTTTCTCATGGAGCATGGTGTTGAGGTAAAAAAAGTGAAAAATTAAAAAGGAGCATATGCTCCTAAAGAGGCTCTTTTTTACGATAGGGAAGTTGTATAAAAAAGATTTCAGTTTTATTGAAGAATACAACAGATTTTAAATTCTCTTAATTTTATTTACCCAAAATCGAGTAAGAACCCTAAAAGAAACAGTCAATCCCCTGTTTATGGAAGATCTGCTGGTACTCCTTCAGGTCCTCCGGATACAGGGCTTTTTTATGCTTCATTTCATAGTTGCGATCCAGCATATCATATTTCTTCTCACCAAGCTGATGGAACGGAAGCAGCTGTACGCGTGTAATTGCAAGTGATGATAGCAATGCAGCCAGTCCTTTCGCATCCTGTAGGGAGGCATTAAACCCCGGTATGACAGGTATGCGTGGCAAAATGCAAAGCTTCCTTTGAATAGCCCAGGAAAGGTTTTGAAGAATTTGATCATTGTATACTCCCGTACCGAGATAATGCTGTTCTCTGTCATAATGCTTGATATCAAACAGCAAAAGGTCAAAGAGTGGGGCAAGCTGTTGAAATACGGCGGATGGAACATGGCCGGTTGTTTCCACCGCGATATGAATGCCTTCCTGCTTCAGCTGCAAGGCAAGTGCTTTTGTAAATTCCGGCTGTAGCAGTGCTTCACCGCCGGAAAGGGTAACGCCACCTTGGGATTCCTCATAAAATTCCCGGTCCTGAAGACAGTATGCAACAATCTTTGATACCTCTTTAAATTCTCCTTGTGCATACAGGGCTTTTGCATTACAGACAGTCGTACAGCGTAGACATCCAGTGCATAGCTGTTCATTGATACTGATTCGCTTGTCGATCAGCTGCAGGGCTTGCTGTGGACATGTCCGGATGCAGGCGCCGTCCTGTATACAGCGTGCAGCATCGTGGAAAAGCTGTACCTGAGTAAGCTGGGATTCCGGATTGGAGCACCAGCGGCAGCGTAGCGGACAGCCCTTCAGAAAAACGGTTGTACGTATACCGGGGCCATCGTGTATACTGTATTTTTGTATATTGAAAACCATGCCTTTGCACATAAAAATCAGCTCCTTTGCTTTTATCATAGCACAGGTTACGATAAAAGTGAAAAAGAAATTTCAAATGAAAGTAATAAAGGATTCAAATGAAATAAATATCTTGACATAAATGCAGGATATGCTAATATGAAAAGGAAGATATTCACAGTTACTTTCAAATGAAATAAATATGAGGTATGGAGGAAAGCTTATGGAGAACAGAGAACACTTTGGAACACTGACAGAAAGAATGCAAAGCTTTAGAGATGACCTATTAAATACGGAGGCTTCGATTGATGCTACTCGTGCAGTTCTTGCGACGCAGGCATACCGGGAGCATGCGGATAAGCCGCTGCTTGTAAAGCGTGCTTTGATGCTGAAAAACATTTTAGAAAATATGCCGATATTCATTGAGCCGCAAACGCTGCTTGCAGGAAATCAGGCAAAGAAAAACCGGGCAGCACCGATCTTCCCGGAATATGCGATGGATTGGGTACTTCGGGAGCTGGATGACTTTGCGCATCGGGATGGTGATGTGTTTCAAATTGATGAAGAAACGAAGCGAGAGCTGAAAGAGCTTGCGCCTTACTGGTATCATAATACAACACTGGATAAAGGGCTGGCGATGATACCACCGGAAAGCAAAATCTTTTATGAGCTTGGAATCATTAAGGCAGAAGGGAATATCACAAGTGGAGATGCGCATATCGCTGTTGATTATGGAATGATCATGCGAAACGGGTTGAAATATTATGAGCGAAGGACCCTGGAAGAGAAGCAGGCACTGGATATGACAAGGCCGGACAGTATTGCAAAATACCATTTCTATGAAGCGATTTTGATTGTCATTGCTGCTGTACGAAGCTTTGCACAGCGCTATGCGAAGCTTGCACGTTCACAGGCAGAAGTGGCAAAAGGTGAAAGAAAACAGGAATTAACAAGGATGGCACACATGCTGCATAAGGTTCCGTATGAGGGGGCATCCAGCTTTCATGAAGCAATTCAATCCATGTGGCTGATTCACCTGGTATTACAAATTGAGTCCAATGGTCATTCCCTTTCCTATGGACGTATGGATCAGTATCTATATCCATATCTCCAACAGGATCTGGACCAGCATGTCCTGAATGAGGGACATGCCGTCGAGCTTTTGACCAATTTGTGGCTGAAAACATATACCATCAATAAGGTAAGAAGCTGGTCGCATACGCAATTCAGTGCAGGCTCTCCCCTGTATCAGAATGTTACAGTGGGAGGGCAGCGTGAGGATGGAAGGGATGCAGTGAATCCGCTATCCTATCTCATATTGAAATCCGTAGCACAGACACGACTGCCGCAGCCTAATTTAACGGTGCGCTATCATAGAAATATATCTGCTGCTTTCATGGAAGAAGCGATTGAGGTTGTTAAACTGGGAACCGGGATGCCTGCCTTCAATTCCGATGAAGTGATTATTCCATCCTTTATCGAAAAGGGTGTAAAGGCAACGGATGCCTATAATTACTCTGCCATAGGTTGCGTGGAAACTGCGGTGCCTGGAAAATGGGGTTATCGCTGTACCGGAATGAGCTTCCTGAATTTTCCCAAAACCTTACTGATTGCTATGAATGCGGGAGTGGATCCGGCAAGCAAGAAGAAGCTGGTGAACGGTCTTACTCACTTCTGTGAAATGACCTCCTATGAGCAGCTGAAGGAAGCTTGGGATATCACCATTCGCGAATTTACAAGGCACTCAATTATTATTGAAAACTGTTGTGATCTTGTACTGGAACAGGATGTACCGGATATACTATGCAGTGCATTGACTGAGGATTGTATTGGACGGGGGAAAACTATCAAGGAAGGCGGAGCTGTCTACGACTTTATTTCGGGCCTTCAGGTGGGGATCGCCAATCTGGCAGACAGTCTGGCGGCAGTGAAAAAGCTGGTGTTTGAAGAACGTACGCTTACAGCAAAGCAGCTATGGGACGCACTGCAGGACGATTTTTCATCTTCGGAGCATGCGGCTGTTCAGCAGCAGCTCTTAAATGCTCCCAAATACGGAAATGATGATGACTATGTCGATCAGCTGATTGCGGATGCATATGAAGTCTATATTGATGAAGTAAAAAAATATCCGAATACACGCTATGGAAGAGGACCGATTGGCGGTATTCGTTATGCCGGAACATCCAGTATCTCTGCCAATGTCGGACAGGGGAAGACAACGCCGGCTACACCGGATGGACGAAATGCCGGAACACCGTTGGCAGAAGGCTGTTCCCCTGTGCATGGTATGGATAAAAACGGACCTACTGCTGTTTTTAAAACAGTGTCCAAGCTTTGGACACATGAAATTACCGGTGGGGTGCTGCTGAACCAGAAAATGACTCCGCAAATGCTGGCAAGTGAGGAAAACAAGCAAAAGCTGATTATGATGATACGCACGTTTTTCAATCGGCTGGATGGCTATCATGTACAATATAATGTGGTTTCCCGTGATACGCTGATTGATGCACAAAAGCATCCACAGAAACATCGGGATTTGATTGTCCGTGTTGCCGGGTATTCCGCCTTCTTCCACGATTTATCCAGACAGACACAGAATGATATCATTGAACGAACAGAGCAGACGCTATAGGTCGCAAAGTAGGCCTGCCTGTAATTAGAAAACAAAAAGAATCGTGATGTCCTGCAGCTGACAGGCTCACGATTCTTTGTTAATGCTTACTGCTATACAGGTGTCTTGCAACATAAACGCCGCTTGCACTTGCATGAGAGAGGGAATGGGTAACACCACTGCAGTCACCAATCACATACAGTCCTTCATGCTTGGTCTCCAGATTATGATCAATTTCAACCTCCAGATTATAGAATTTCACCTCTACACCATACAGAAGGGTATCATCATTGGCCGTACCCGGCGCTACCTTATCCAGTGCATAAATCATTTCTATGATGTCATCCATCTGACGTTTGGGAATCACCAGACTCAGATCACCCGGGGTAGCGGATAAGGTTGGTGTGACGAAGCTTTCCGCAATGCGGGAGTCCGTGCTTCTCTGTCCGCGAATCAAATCACCGAATCGCTGAACGATGACGCCGCCGCCCAGCATATTGGATAAACGTGCTATGCTTTCCCCATATTCGTTGCTGTCCTTAAACGGTTCTGTAAAGTGATTACTAACCAGCAGCGCAAAATTTGTATTCTCCGTATAACGGGAAGGGTCTTCATAGCTGTGGCCGTTCACCGTAACGATTCCATTTGTATTTTCACTGACGACTACACCACGCGGGTTCATACAGAAGGTACGAACCTTGTCCTGGAACTTCGTGGTACGGTATACAATCTTGCTTTCATACAATTCATCTGTCAGATCAGAAAAAATACTGTACGGCAGCTCTACACGGACACCGATATCGACACGGTTGCTCTTCGTGGCAATTCCCAGACTTTTACAAATGCTTCCCATCCATTTGCTTCCGCTGCGGCCTGTGGATATAATGCACTTGCTGCCGGTGAAGCTCTTATCCTTGCTGATGAGACGATAGCCGTTATCCAGCTTTTCCACTGCATCAATATGAGTATGAAAATGGATTTCGATTTTATCCTTCAGCTGATTGTACAGGTTTTCCAGTACGATATAATTCACATCAGTACCCAGATGGCGCACGCTTGCCTCCAGCAGATGCAAATCGTTCTGCATGCATTTCTTTTTCAGATGTGTATTTTCATTTGTATACAGCTTGGTACCCTGTCCACCGTTTGCCACATTGATCTCATCGACATAATTCATCAGATCGATTGCTTCTTTTCTTCCGATATGTTCATATAAGGTTCCGCCGAACTGGTTGGTGATATTATATTTTCCATCAGAAAAGGCTCCTGCTCCGCCAAACCCATTCATAATGGCACAGGTCTTGCAGTTGATGCAGGATTTAATTTTCACCCCGTCAATCGGACATTTTCTTTTCTCCAGCGGGTTTCCTGTTTCAAATAATGCAATTTTCAGATCCGGGTTCAGTTTCATCGCCTCATAGGCAGAGAAGATACCGCCGGGACCGGCCCCGACAATCAGTAAATCAAAATCCATATGTTACCTCCATCGTTATATGTATAACTTCCGGGAAATCTTGAATTTCCTATGGTATTTTATCACAGAAATAGAAAAAAGCCAGTGGTATTCATGAAAACTTTGTGAAAACGGTTACTATTTATTGCCCTATGCTGTAGATAACGCATAGAAAAGGGCAATAGCAAGTATATTACTCATGGCTTTCTTTTATATCTTATAATTTGAAACTGCTTATTGTAAGCATGAATAATTCTCCGCACATGTACTGCAAAGAGCCTTTTATTGTAGGTAGATCTGTTGAAAGGCGTTGCTCATATATGATTGCTTACATCGTGTCAGCCTTATTTAACAGCCTCCAGAGTATCACACTTCAATATCAAAGAGGATACGATATGCAGTTGGGCCTCGGTTAATGACTGCGGCCACGCTGTGCAGTCTTCCTGATATTTGGTTTCCATGAGTTTATGTAAGAGCTGTCTCTCTCCTTCCATCATACCTTCACTTTCCTTTACCTTGATTCCGTAACACGTTGCATGATGGTGTTGCGCGCATACACGGAATTTGCATCCTCACGGGAAGAGTGTACTTGAAGAATAAATCATTGCAGAAATTCAATACATTATTTGCTTTCGTATGTTCCATGACGAAAACCTCCTTCTGTAAGTTCATCATCACTTACATACTTCTATACGTTAAAAAAGTATGAAATTCCTAAATAATCCACGATTTATTGATTTTTTGCTTCCTAAAATGATTTTCAGCTTGAATTTTACAGTGCTGCTATATTGATTACTTCAATCTTAATGTATCCAACTGAAAAAGATGAGGCGATAACATAGCTTTCCTGGCTTTATACAGAAACAGGTATAATCCTGCAATAGATGCCCATACTGCAGCTATGAGGTGAAGAAATGAAACGTTATGCAATTATCGGCTGTCTGTGGTTTCTTATGGCATCTGCTATGATTCACGGGAATGCCAGAGCAGAGATTGATTATGAGATACGCTATGACAGCAATACGAAGCAGACCTATGAGCTGAAACAGAACATACAGAAAATCTATTCTGAACTGGTCAGCGGCGTACATAAGGAATCCTATATCCTGATGGTGCTACATAATAAGGAATTGTTCGCTTACCGAAAGGATCTTCAGGCTGACTGGAAGCACAATCAGCTGGTGATAACGGAGGGGGATGGGAAAGGCGATACTATAACCGGTACGCTGCGAACAGAAAGTGTGTGTGTACCGGAGGTTCAGCCACGCTCTTTATTTCAGGAAATTTTTCAATAGATATCATATAAACATCAATGGAAACGCACGATTGATGTTTTTTTCTTGCAGGTGAGTTACAGATTCCTGCAACTTGGTTCAAAACTATGGCTTTTATGCAGATGTGCCAATATAATAAGGACAGGAGGATACGGTATGAAAATCATTGAGGGCAAGGATTCACAACAGCTGGATGTCCGTATACGGTTTGATTCAGAAGAGGAAAAGCAGAAAGCATTCCGCTTACTGGCAGCGATGCATCAGAAGCTGATCGGATATCAGAGAGATAAAGAATATCTGCTGTGTGTGGAGGATGTATGCTTTATCGCATCCGTGGACAAGTGCACGATTGTATACACTGCACAGGGCTGCTATGAATCACCGCTGTGGCTCTATCAGATTGAGGAACAGCTGAATGATGATTTCATCCGAATCAATAAAGCGACAATTATCAATATTACACACATAACAAGCATGCGTACGGATTTGGGATCCAGAATCAAGGTGTATCTTGATAACGGATATCAACACATGGTCACAAGAACCTATGGGAAGGCATTCAAGCAGAAGCTGAAAGGGGAATAGCGGTATGTATAAAAATCTAGTTAAATTTTTCAGTCATGTAACAGCCTCTTTTTTTATAGCGGTGAGCGTCATAACGATTTCCGGAATGCTGCTTGGGGATGTGATTGTGGGAGAATCCAGCTTTTATGTACATGGCGGAGTTTCCTTCACTGCGATTTTGCAGCTGCTGGCACTTACTGTCATACTTGCGTTTTGCAATTTGATTCTTGATCAGCCTCGTATACTTCCCGATCTGCGCCTGACTTATAAAATCATACTGCGAATCGCAATTTGTATGGCATTCATGCTGCCCTTCATATATGTATGTCGCTGGTTTCCAGTGAATGATCATGAGGCATGGATCGGCTTCGTTCTTTGTTTTTTGATCAGCTTTATGGCAGCGACATCACTCAGTGTATACGCCACGCATAGGAAGGACAAAGAATATCAAAAGCTGCTGGATGCATATAAGGCAAAAAAGGAGAGAGAAAAATAATGATACTGGAAGCAGAGCATATACAAAAGAAATTTAAAGAGAAAGAGGTTCTCAGGGATATCAGCTTTTCAATTTCCAAGCCGGAAATTTTCGGTTTGCTGGGACCATCGGGTTCCGGGAAAACAACCCTGATTCGTATTTTGATCGGTCTGCTGAAAAAGGATGGTGGAAGCTCTAGTGTTTTTGGATATGATTGTGAGAAGCTCAGGGATGAAGCGTATGCGCAAATTGGCATGATGCTGGATGAAACTGGTCTGTATGACCGACTTTCCTGTGTGGATAATCTGGATATTTATCGAAGATTGTATCAGCTTCCTGTAGATGTTATCGAGCCTGCACTACGCCGTGTTTCCCTGTATGAAAGTGCACAAACACCGGTAAACAAGCTCTCTAAGGGGATGAAGCAGCGGCTCGCCTTTGCAAGGGCTTTGCTTCATCAGCCGAAGCTTCTGTTTCTAGATGAGCCAACGTCCGGTCTTGACCCTGCCACAACAGCGAATATACATGAGCTGCTGTTTGAATTAAGGGAAAAGGGGGTCACAATATTTCTGACTACTCACGATATGGAGGAAGCTACACGGCTTTGTGATCGCGTGGCTTTGTTAAATGAAGGCTGCATCATAGAATGTGATACACCGGAAGCAATTTGCTGCAAATATAATACGAGCAATCAGGTCAGAATTCTGACAACAAAGGGAACCGGTATAATACGGGATTTAAAGCAGGATATGGATCAAATAGTCAAACTGATTCAAGCCGGACAGGTGAAAACAATTCATTCCATGGAGCCGACCTTGGAATCGGTATTCATTGAGCTTACAGGAAAGGAGCTGGTCTGATATGAAGCTGTATCATGTATATGCCATCCTTCGTAAACAACTGAAGGATACGCTGCGTAATAAGCCTACGCTTGTACAGTTTGTTATGTTTCCGGCGATTGCAGCCGTTTTGACACTGTCTGCCGGGGAATTCCAGCTGCCGCAGAGATATTTTGTAAATTTGTTTGCTGTCATGTATGTATGCATGGCACCTATTCTCATCCTATCCGCAGTCATCAGTGAGGAAAAGGAGAAGGGCTCTTTACGTATGCTGATGATGTCCAATGTGAAGCCAATGGAATATCTGCTGGGCATTGGAGTGTATGTGTTTGTATTATGTATGGCAGGTGTGCTGTTTATGGGATTGCTGGGGAAATTTTCCATGCAGGAGCTGATGATGTTTCTGCTGCTGAATGCCTGTGGAATCCTGATTTCTTCCATCATTGGTGCATTGATTGGCGTGGTGAGTGATAATCAAACCGCTGCCAGTGGTCTGTCCGTTCCTGCTATGCTGATCACTTCCTTTATTCCTATGCTGTCAATGTTTAATGCCTCCATACGGAATGTGGGAAAATTTCTATATTCTCAACAAATTTATGAGCAGATCAACAACGGCGCTACGATCGTTCTATCTGCGCAGTCATTTGCTGTTGTGCTTGTAAATTTTGCGGCTGTTCTGATACTATATGTATATATGTATCGGAAAAAGCAGCTGCTTGCCTGAAAGGGCAGTTTCTCAACAGACTTTACCATTTCAAAGCTTACAAAAAGATACAACTTCTTTATAAGCGTTGTATATGAATGCAGCAGGTATCCGACACATACCTGTTTTTTTGTATAGCCATGTAAAAAGTTCACAGAATAGAGAAGAGTTTTTATCCTCTGCGTAAAAAGAGTGCGAAAAAAATGCTATAATGAAAGAGCATGAAAGAGAGAAGGGATACTTATGAAATTAAGCAATAAAGAATTGGTGCAGGATACGTTATGGATTCTTGCGGGTAATATTGCTCTGGCCATGGGGGTTGCCTGGTTTATCTTGCCCAATGATGTACTGACAGGAGGTCTGGCAGGTGTAGCGATCGCACTGGAGCCACTGATTCATTTGAATCCTGAGCTGGTTATCAATGTATTGACTGTTGTACTGTTTCTTGCAGGCTCGCTTGTTCTGGGGAAAAAGTTTGCGGCAAAAACCATTCTGAGTACAATCTGTTATCCACTGCTGCTTACCCTGCTGTCCTACCTGGCAAAACATGTAATTGCCCCGGATACCTTTATCATGGATAAATACTTAGCCACCATTTACGGCGGCGCATTGATGGGGATTGGTGTCGGGTGTGTATTTCGTACAGGAGCAAGCACAGGTGGTATGGATATACCGCCACTGATTATCAATAAGTATACCCATATACCACTGCCGACACTTGTATTGGTTGTGGATGCTCTTACTGTACTGCTAGGTGCTGCTGTATATGGTTTGCAGGCTGCGTTGACAGGGATACTGTCTGTCTGGGTAAGCAGCTACATGATCAACAAAACCATGATGATAGGCGGACACGACGCACGTAATGTGATGATCGTATCCAATAAGCATAAGGAAATCATGGATCGAATTCATGAGGTATTGGAGCGTGGGACAACGATTCTGGAAGCGACCGGAGGATATTCTTCTGAAAAACGACCGGTCATAATGGCAGTCGTAACCAAAAAGCAGCTGCCGGAGCTGGAGCATCTTGTATCGCATATCGATCCGGAGGCATTTGTTATCGTGATGGAAGCGAATGAGGTACAGGGACTTGGGTTCACCTATGAGGAAGAGCTATAGCTTTCCTTATATATAATAGAAAGCTTATGGAAGGAGGCTGATGAAATGCAGAATTTCAATTATCACAGTCATACAGAGCGCTGCGGACATGCTGTAGGCAGTGATGAAGCGTATGTAAAGGAAGCGATAAGAAACGGATATCGCTATATGGGCTTTAGTGACCATGCGCCGTATCGCAATGGCGATGCACCGGGAGAGCGTATGCGGGTGGAAGAGCTTTTCGATTATATTCACAGTGTCAGAGAGCTTCAGCATGCCTATCAGGATCAAATCGAAATCCGTCTGGGGATGGAAATCGAATATTTTGAGGAACAGCTGGAAGAGCTTATGCAATATAAGAAAGAGATGGACTACCTCATTCTCGGTCAGCATGGACCTGCGTTGTATGCGCCTGAGTTTTATGATAATCATAGGGATGCGGATGTACTGCACTATGCTTCCTTGATTGAAAAAGCCTGTGAGAAGGGATTACCGGACATCATTGCACATCCCGATCTGTTTATGTTCGGAAAGGAAGTCTGGACAGAGGCCTGTAGTGAGGCTGCCCATAGAATTTGTGCTAGTGCGCAAAAGCACGGGGTTATTCTGGAGGTCAATCTGAACGGACTGCGCTATGGTAAACGCAAGCTGGGCGAGGAATTTCGGTATACCTATCCATATCGCAGCTTCTGGGAAATTGCCTGCACCTATGATGTGGATATTGTGTATGGTCTGGATGCACATGCACCTCAAAAGTATGCCGATCAGGATTGTTATGCTATTGTGAATCAGGAAATTCTATATGATCTGCCGTTGAAATTTCGTCATGAGCTGCGGTTTGAAGCCAGGAATAGGGGGAACTGAGATGTTGAAGGAAGCGATGTACAAAAGACATTCCCGAAGAAGCTATCTGCGAGAGAAATTGCGGGATGAGGATGCAGCCTTTCTGAAGGAACGCATTCATATGTATAACCAGAAGCACGGATTGCATATGAAGCTGGTATGTGGACACCCGGAAATCTTTAAGGGATTTCGCAATAGCTATGGAATGTTCCACAATGTTGAGAATTTCATTATGATGATGGGCAATTCCCGTGATGTATACATGCAGGAGAAGCTGGGATATTTCGGTGAACGGCTGATTCTGGAGGCGGTAGCGCGCAATCTGGGAACCTGCTGGGTTGGCGGAACCTTTGCAAAAGCTGCTTTGAAGCCCTATGTAAAGGAAGGGGAGAAGCTGTACTGCGTGATTGCGATCGGCTATACCGCACATAAAAAAACCTTAAAGGAACAGCTAATTTCGCATGCATCACGGCGCAGAGGGAAAACCGTAGAGGAAATGTCAGATATTACAGCGCACAGTCCGGATTGGATGAAAAATGGAATGGAGGCAGTGCAGCTGGCACCCTCAGCTCTGTTTAAACAGCCGGTGCGTTTCCGTCAGGAACAGAATCGTGTTTATGCTGAGGTTGCCCATACGGATTCCTTTGAAATGGTGGATTTGGGAATCGCCATGCTGCACTTTGAAATCGGTGCACAAGAAGGTACGTGGACATGGGGAAATCCTGCTGTCTATGAGAAAAAACAAACCGATGAAAATTCGGTGGCTTATTCGTCTTAGGAATCAGGTATAATATACGAAAAATGAGAACAATGAAATTTTATTATAAGTATGAAAAGGAAGATGAGGCAGTCTTAGGCTTATCATCTTCCCTTTTTTTATCCAAATTCGACTCCTCCCTACTGTTAGACATTTATCATAACAGTAAAATTTTTATTCGGCACCTTTATCTTTCTAACCGCTTATTCATTTATAGGGATTGTATAAGAATCAAAACCCGAAGCTTTATATTGCTTACAGAAAAATGCATGTAGCGAAGTACAGCCTGACTCTATAGGATGAGGAACCGCCATTTTTGAAGCCGCTGCATCAAAGCTGAAAGTGAGAACTCTTGCTGTTTTTATAGCAAGTTGTATGGTATGAAAGATGACTATTTCATATCCTTTAACCGGTATTCAGCGGTTGTTGTCAAAGCTTGTCATATAAATTCCATGCCTGCAGAATTTTGTAAATCATGTTGCTGCAGCATGAAAGAAAATAGAGAAAAGAGTATGATATCATCCTCATTGCACCTTGCAAAGCAAACTTTTCTGTGTTAACGTTTACAATGGCTAGATGTTAAAAAACTATGGAGGAGAGTATATGGAATTACTTCGTTTTTCTTATACGAATCTTAGGCGAAAGCCTGCAGATGCGTTCTTTTTCGCATTCTCGATGTTCTCCGCTTCTCTGGTAATCACGATGTTTTTCGCAATCATCGCGAATCCCTATTACGGAAGTGAGTCCTTACAGGATGCCTCTGCAATGTCTCAGGGCGGGATGTCTCTTGTTGCAGCATTTGATGGAGGTATCGGTTCGGGAATCTTTACGATGATGCTGTCTTTGTTTATGATTTTCATATGCATCATGACGGTCTTTTTTTCAAACAAATTCTTTTTGATGTCAAAAACACATGATATTGGTGTAATGATGATCAGCGGCAGCAGTATTATCCGTATTGCTAAATTTCTTATTGTACAGAACTTCATGATAATGGCAGCTGCGGCTCCGATTGGAGCACTTGCCGGCTGCTGTGTGTTTCCGCTGGTGAATCATGTAATCTATCTCTCAATGCATATTCAGGCACCTGTATTTGTCTTTTCTTCCGCAGCACTTGGATACTGTATCACCACCCTATTGATTGTATCCGTGTGGCTGGTCATTGTTGATGCTGGCTTTGTTTACCGCATGGATTCCATGAATGAGCTGCTGCGTGCCAGACAATCGATGAACCCGATTGGAAAGCAGAAGCAGGGCTTCATGAAAATCGTATATCTGTGTGTATATGCACTGACCATATATCTGCTTTTTTCGATTGACTATCATTATATGAATGCAATTTTTCTGATATATTTGGGTCTAGCCATCGTATTTGGTGCGGGAAATGTATTTCGTTATATCTTACCGGATGTATTGAGCTGGCTGAAAAAACGGCTGTTTCAGGAAAATCGCCATTATCTTATCTCTTTGGGAAATTTGCGCTACAGTATGGTCAACGGAAATCTTCTGGTAACGATTATTCTACTATCCACAGCAGTGTTATTTCTGTATCTCTGCAAATTTTATAATGATACAGCAACCTTTATGGTTGTTATGATTGCCTTTCTTGTATCGATGCTTCAAATTAGTATTTGTCTGGTTTATAAGCTTTCAGCCGATGGGTTGAGTAAGCGTCAGGTTTTTCGGAATATGATAGCGATCGGATATTTGAAAACGGATATCCGCAAGATTATCCGACAGGAAATCATTGGCTTTTACGGCTTCATACTGCTGCTATCTCTGCCGTCTTTACTGGTTATTACATCGTTGTTTGCGGCAGGCGGGGATGTGGCATGGAGCTTTGTACTACAGCTGCACGGCTTGTATATCGGATTCCTGCTGCTTGCCGCAGTAGTGATGTATCACATTTATGGAAAACTGATCTTTCGTCAGGATATGATGGAAGCGTATGTGGAAGAATAGGAGAACAGAGCATGCATACTATATTGGAAGCTAAGAATATAACGAAGATTTATAATCGTCATACAAAAAATGAATTTGAAGCACTGCGCGGTATTTCACTGGAAGTACATGAGGGAGATTTTATATGTATCATGGGTCCCAGCGGTTCCGGCAAGTCAACACTGATCAATAACCTTTCCACTATCGATATGCCGACAAAGGGAAAGGTGAAAATCAATGGAGTGGATGTCTACAGTATGCTGGAATCTCAAACGGGGAAATTCCGGTATGAAAATCTCGGATTTATCTTTCAGTCCTTTAATTTGATGGATACTCTGACGCTAAGGGAAAATATCGCATTGCCTCTTACCTTGTCAAATATGTCGAAAGAGGAAATCGGAAAACGTGTGCAGCAAACTGCAGAGAGGCTGGAGCTTGTGGACGTACTGGATAAATATCCGGTGGAATGCTCCGGAGGACAGTGTCAGCGATGTGCAGTCGCTAGAGCTCTAATTAACAATCCCAAGCTGATTGTGGCAGATGAGCCAACCGGAAGTCTAGATTCCAAAAACTCACATACACTGCTTACAATCCTAAAGGAGCTGAATGAACAGGAGAAGGTTACAATTCTTATGGTGACGCATGATGCCATGATAGCGAGCTATTCCCGTCGGCTGCTGTATCTGCGGGATGGCTGTATCGAAGAGGATCTGGAGCGTGCGGATATGGACCAGAAAGAATACTTCTATAAAATTGTTCAAATCAACAGTAAGGAATCTATGGAGCTGCTGTTTTCATAAGTATCTGTTTATGAATAAAGGAAAAGACTTTTATGTATAAAATAAAGATTTTATAAAGATGAAGTCAACGGATTTTGCGATTTTACCAAAATAGCAGCAGTAAATTCATCACCCTATAGGTGATAGGAGTTTGCTGCTGCTTTATCTTTGGAATTTATATATTTGTGATATTAGATGATAGAATCATTCATAAAGTACAAACTATTCCCATGCCTGAATCTAGAATGGATTCCTGTAAAACGTCTTGAAAGCTTGGGGCATATCATTTTAGATTTAATAGCGTATGGCTGTTCATATGTTTTAGATAGGCAGTTACCGGGTTGCATCGTAAGGAATTTATGCAATAGGAACGCTAAAGTTCATCTACCGTTAACCCTTTCCTTTTTCCAATGAACACCATCTTCCATAATGAGGATGTATGTTCTTCTTTCCTTACATTTAAGAGGACTAGCTATTTTTGGCATACCAAAACAATTTGACTATCTACCATTTAACTTTAAATTGACATGTATTATGAGCTATGTTAAGTTATAACTAAAGAGGTGAAGTATCATGAAATCACATTTTAAAGGTTATGATGAGTTGGACTTGGGACTATGAGAAGCGAACTATTTTCTTGTCCTGTTTCATGCTATTTACTGATTGGCCAAAAAGGAGGAATAATTTATGAAAAAGATTCATAATCTTATAGTTCTTCTCATCCCCTTTCTTAGCTTTGCTATTATTTGGTTAAATTATCAATTTTTTGATATATCTGCTGGAGCTAGTACATGGAATATATACTTAACATATTGGGCGTGTGCATATATAATATATTATTTGTGTCTATTATATTTACTTCTTTTAAGAAATAGCTTTCAGATTCTTCCACTCTTCATTGGTCTTGTTGAATTTCTACTACCTGCTGTAAGCATATACTTTGATGATTTATGGTTTGTCATGTTTTTGAGTAATTTAGGCTCAAATTCAGTAATGTGTATTTCCTTACTTATTGTTTACCTCGTTATATTATATGAAAAACATCCAATAAAGAAGTGGATAAGGAAAAAAGGCATAAATGAATAAAATTGAATCAAACATAATATATTTTGATAATTATATACATGTAGTATGTGTAAATGAAAAAGGGCTGTGACAGCTAGAATGATAAAATAGTTAGGTTGCAGTCCTTTCTCATTTCGTATTAGAATGAAAAAAGACTCTCATATATATAAGGAAGTGATATTCCCATATGTTTTCTGCACATTTTACTGTTTGTATGATATAATGCATAATTGTTGACACCTGGAGGTAGAAAAATGATAGAAACACAAAATATCAGTGTACGTTTTGGATCACGAACACTGTATGATAATGTAAACTTAAAATTCACAGATGGTAACTGTTATGGTCTGATCGGTGCAAATGGTGCAGGAAAATCCACCTTTCTGAAGGTACTTAGCGGTGAGCTGAAGCCGGATACCGGCTCTGTCATCATCAAGCCGAATGAAACGGTATTTACACTGAAGCAGGATCACTTTGCATTTGATGAGTACACGGTACTGGAAACGGTATTGATGGGAAATACAAAGCTGTATGAGGTAAAGCGGGAAAAGGATGAAATTTACTGCAAGGAGGATTTCAGTGAAGCAGACGGTATCCGTGCCGGTGAGCTGGAAGCAGCCTTTGCGGATATGGATGGCTGGAATGCGGAAAGTAATGCGGCAACGCTGTTAAACGGTCTGGGAATCCCGGTGGACCTGCATGATCTATTTATGAAAGAGCTGTCCGGTAGCGATAAGGTGAAGGTGCTGCTGGCACAGGCGTTGTTTGGAAAGCCGAATACGCTGCTGCTGGATGAGCCTACCAACCATCTGGATATCAAGGCATGCTCCTGGCTGGAGCATTTCCTGATGAATTATGAAAATACGGTAATCGTGGTCAGCCATGACCGTCACTTTTTAAATAAGGTGTGTACACATATCGCCGATGTGGATTATGGTAAGATTAAGCTCTTTGCAGGAAATTATGATTTCTGGTATGAATCCAGCCAGCTGATCAGCCGTCAGCTGAAGGATGCCAACAGCAAAAAGGAAGAGAAAATCAAAGAGCTGGAGGACTTTATCGCCCGCTTCTCTGCCAATGCTTCCAAATCCAGACAGGCAACATCGCGAAAGAAAATTCTGGATAAGATAACGCTGGATGATCTGCAGCCTTCTACTCGAAAATATCCGTTTATTGAATTTAAACCGGAGCGGGAGAGTGGTCGTTCTATATTGTATATTGAGGATGTAGAGAAACAGGTCGAAGATTGCAGACTGTCAAATATCTCCTTTAACATGATGAAGGGGGATAAGGTGGCGCTGATTGGCGATCCACTGAAAACCACGCTGCTGTTAAAGCTGATTGCACAAGAGCTGACACCGGATGCCGGAAGCATTCAGCTGGGGCAGACCATCAAGGTTTCTTATATACCGGACGATAACAGTGCTTATTTTGAAGGTACGCAGAGTATCTGTGAGTGGCTGAGCCAGTATACGGATATCGACGATATGTCCTTTATCCGCGGTTTCCTTGGAAGAATGCTGTTTAGCGGAGAAGAACCGCTGAAGCCTGTCAATGTGTTGTCCGGTGGAGAGAAGGCGCGCTGCATGTTGTCCAAGACGATGCTGGAGGCAGGGAATCTGTTGTTGATGGATGATCCAATCAACCATCTGGATTTGGAATCCATTCAGACATTGAATAATGCTCTGATAAAATATCCGGGAGAACTGATTTTTGTAAGTCATGACCATCAGTTCATTCAGACAATCGCAAATCGTATCATTGAAATCAGAGATGACGGTATCATTGACCGTCGAACAACCTATGATGACTATCTGGAAAAGGAATACGGAATCGAAGAATAGAAATAAAATTGCCCGGAAATCGGGCTTTTTTTCATGTTTTCTTCACAAGTGGAAGAAACCGTGCGAAAAAGCGATAAACAGGGGAGCGACAGCGGTTTCAGAAAACTGAAACAAATGAAAAAACAAATATCACTTGTGAAATTTAAAATAATAATCACAAATATATTTTCACATAAAAATCAGATTTCTGACATAGTATAGTTCATAGATACCTTTATTTAAAGGGTCTGGCATAAATACCTCTACAAAATCATATGTATAAAATACAATGTAGAGGGGAAAATAAACATAAATGCATGTTAAAAAATAAAAATATTGGACAAGTCAAAAAAAGTATGCTAGACTAGTGTCTGTTTCGTAAAAGGAGGAACATCAATGAAATCAAAACGAATAAAATTCGCTTTATTCATCTGTGTTTTCGCTTTATATGGATGTGCTTCCAGTGCTTCTGTAACGCAGAAGTCACTGAACACTGTGAATAACAAACATACGGTATCTCAGGATACCCTTCATACAAACAGCCTGATTCAGACAAAGGATACCAGCATGGCTGCCATGGCTTTTCATGCCTATGGTCCTATGCAAAAGGGTGGCTCTATGTTTCGCAGCATGAGGGATGAGCATGGTGTGCTGCTAATGAAATCTAATGTCGAGGGCTATGCGAAAAAAATGAAAGATAAGGTTGTAAAGGAACGAAAACGTCAAGTACAGCTGGAGAAAAAAAGAAAAGAGCAGGAACGGCTGAAAAAGATGGAAAAGGAATCTTCACAGGCATTTAGTCCGAAAATCACAACCTATGGCGTTGACTGCTATGGGTGTGGTGGTGAAAGCGGCCGCGGCGGTACTTCCTTAGGGGTGGCGCTGGATTTAAACCTTGGTGTTCAGATGCCGGATGGTTCCTGGCAGCCGGGCATTCGGTATGGTAATTACTATATCGTTGCTGCAGATCCAAGCATTCCGCTTTGCTCGATTCTGAAAATCAGTGATCACGGTCTGAGCGGAAGTGGTATTACGCCGGATCAGCCCTATTATGCCATCGTACTGGATCGTGGCGGGGCTATTCAGGGAAATCATATCGACCTGTATATCGGCAGTGAGAACTCCGGTGCTATCGTACCGGTGAAAAACACGCAGGCAAAGGCGCAGATCATCCGTGAGGGTGGTAAAAACGGAGCCAGAAGCTGTGCATTATAATCATCAGGACATGGAAGCTGTATTTCTATGTCCTTTTGCTTTTACATAAAGCTAAGCTGGTATTCACTGTATTTAACATGATATAATTATGGTACTATAGTAATAGAGGAAAGGCTGATGCTTGTGAAGATGAAAGAAATCCTTGTGGTTGAGGGAAAAAACGACACAAATGTACTGAAAAGCTTTCTGGACTGTGATACCATAGAAACAAACGGTACGCATTTGGGGAAAGAAATCCTGCGGCAGATCAGACTTGCTCAGAAAACACGCGGTGTGATCATATTCACAGATCCGGATTTTCCAGGTGAAAAAATACGTTCCAGCATCAATGCGGCAATACCCGGCTGTAAAAATGCCTTTATTGATAAGGCAAAGGCGAAAACAAGCAAAAAGGTTGGTGTGGAGCATGCCTGCAAGGAAGATATTCTGGAGGCATTAACACATTTGATGACCTTTGATGAACATTTGCAGGATACATTGAGCTATGAGGATTACCTCGATCTGGGATTAAACGGCAGAGAGGATAGTGCCGGGAAAAGAGCGCAGATTGCCCGCTCCCTGCATCTGGGAAAGCCGAATGCCAAAACACTCTTCAAACGGCTGAATATGCTGCAGCTGCATAAAACAGATGTGGAAAAGCTGCTTGGACAGGCGTATGAATGAGCTAGTTAAGGTAACGTTTGCCCTGCGTCCCAAGGAACAGCTGGAAAGCTGGGTGTCTGAAATCCTGCAGGAGGGATGGGAATTGTCTTCCTTTCGCTATGTCATGCTTGGCTCTTTGATGAATTTTCGTTTTGTTGAGGGAGCAAAGCGGCATGTGCGGGTATGCTTCTACGATGTGAAGTACGATGCTGATGAGAGTATCTTTCTGGCGGAGGGATGGAACGTCCTTTGCCGAAACGGTCTAAGCGTCATTTTCTATCATGAAAATCTTGATCAGCCTCTGCCGCTTCTGGATATGAAGCTGTATACGAAGCGTAGAATCTTCAAAATGACATGCAATTTACTCTATTTGTTTTCTTTGCTGTATTGTGTGCGTGTGGAGGAGGAGGCATTGCGGAAGCCGCTTCTTTTCGTCTTTACACTTCTTTTGTTCGCACTGCCGCTACTGTTTGATATCAAAAGCACGACAAAATACAGTAATCTGATTCGGATTATAAAAAACCTGTTGTATGCAGTGCTTTTAACAGGTATTGTATATATGCTGATAGAATTGCTGGTATCCACCTTCTATCTGCTGTTTTAGAAAGGATAAGCTTATGAAGAAACCCATTGCGACACCTTCCAGAACAAAGGAAATTCTGGAAACACATGGAATGTTTGCGAAGAAAAATTACGGACAGAATTTTCTGATTGAATCTGGTATTGTTGATAAAATTGCACGACATGCCGTTCTGTCGGATCACTGCGTGGTATTTGAAATAGGGCCCGGTATCGGTGCATTGACACAGTATCTGTGTGAGTATGCAAAAAAGGTCGTATCCTTTGAAATCGATGAGCGGCTCCCTGCTGTTCTGGCAGATACGCTGCAGGAATATGAAAATTTTGAGCTTGTTATGCGTGATTTTCTGGAAATCGATTTGAATGAATGGTGCAGAACGTACAGGGAAGAGGGCTATGATGTTGTCATTGCTGCCAATCTGCCATACTATATCACAACACCGATTCTATTTAAAATCTTTGAATCCAAAGCGGATGTTGCGGCAATCACCGTCATGATGCAAAAGGAGGTCGCAGACCGCTTTGCCGCTGAAGTAAATACCAAGGATTATAATGCGTTGAGCATTATCACACAGTATCGCTGTGAGGTAGCTCCAGTGATGAAGGTTCCGAAAAATGTTTTCCTGCCAAAGCCAAATGTGGACAGTGCTGTCTTGCAGTTCCGCTTTAAGGATACACCGCAGGATATTGAGGAGGAAAGCTTTTTTCCACTGGTCAAGGCATGCTTTCGCCAGAGGAGAAAGACCATACTGAACAACTACGGGGAATATTGTCAGGATAAGCAGCAGGCTCGTGCAGAGCTTGAAAAAAGCGGTATAGACTGTACAAGACGGGCAGAAAGCGTCACCCTTGCGGAATTTATCAAATTATATGAGGTACATAGAAATGAAAGTAAAAGCACATGCGAAAATTAACATCTGCCTGAATGTCGTGTGCAGGCGTGAAGACGGGTATCATGAGCTGGAAATGATTATGGTTCCTCTCATGCTTCATGATGAGCTTACCATAACACTGTCCTATGAGGATTGCTATACATGCAGTGATGCGCAGCTGCGAATGGATGAAACAAATACAATCGTTAAGGCTGTAGAGCTGATGCGAAAGACCTTTTCTCTATCGGAATGCTTTCATGTGCATGTGGAGAAGCATATTCCCGCACAGGCAGGACTTGCCGGAGGAAGTGCAGATGCCGCTGCTGTTATGCGTGGAATCCGTGATTTGCTGAAGCTGGATATATCACTGGAAGATCTGGCACAGCTGGGGAAGCAGGTTGGTGCAGATGTACCATTCTGTATCATGGAAACCTGTGCATTGGTAAAGGGGATTGGCGAAAGGATAACACCATTTGCCATGCCCTGCGATTTTCATATCCTACTTGTGAAGCCAGCGATGGGCGTACCTACCGGCAAAGCCTTTTCTATGCTTGATTTTGAGCAATGCGATCACCCGGACTGTAACGAGGTCATTCATATATTACAGCAGGGAGACCTTGCACAGCTTTCAAGTGTCATATCCAATTCTCTGGAATACAGTGCATTTCAGCTGGTTCCGGAAATTGCGGACATCAAAAGCCAACTGCAGAGTATGGGCTTTGAAGCAGTGCTGATGAGTGGCAGTGGCAGTACGGTATTTGCGATAACAAGGAATGAAGAGTTGTTGCTACAGGCAGAGAAGCAGTTTCATAAGGAAAGATATTTCGTATGCTGCACAGCCGTAAAGCAGTAAATGGTGCTTTAGAATATAACCCGACAGGAAGTAACTTTCTTTTGTGCTTGCCTGATAATGGAATATGATATGCTTTCGATATATAAACGACACAGAAATACCGGTATTGGTATGCCTGTGTCGTTTTTATTAAATAACACTTTTGAAGCAGTGGCATGCTTTCGATACTTTCGATTTCTGTACGGAATAGCAGTGCTTCATATTTTCAGGATAAGTCTTGTTATCGCTATCTGGGAAACTTTCCTGATGCTGTTCGTATAATGGGAAGAATCATATGCTTCCTGCTTATCTGACGTATATTACTCATAAAATCCTGTGCAGAGAATGCAAGGCTATTATTTCTGCGACAGGATGTTATAATGTATTTTATTGGTTTTTTGTATTGATCCTTTATAAAAGTAGAGATACCCTTATTATGTAATTCATATGATTACAGCTTTGATATATCCGGCTTTTGAAGGGGATGATTGGGCAGGGTGCTTTCTCTGATATCTGACAGAAGCAGCTGTTCATGGCGAAAGAAATAGGGGTGATGCCTTAAGCGGGTAATCAGAAACAGCAGGCTCAATAAAACCGATATGTATAGCATTGCAGCATATGGCAGGTCCAGAAAAGTCATAAATATAAGAAAGCAGGGAACACCGCTAAGTAATAAAAAGACGGTCAGTCCAATATAGGTAAGGACACGGTTTCCATATGTTATCATAAGAGAATACAGCCGATCCTGCCAGGTGATCAGACTGCGCTCCAGCTCTGTATAAGGGAGCCATACAGTACCGGTATCATCCTGTAGCAGTATTTTGCGAAATGCAGAGATATCCCCTGTCTGTAAAGCCTCGCTGACATATTCCCTGCGCAGGAGCTTGAAAAAGGGCTGCCTTCGCATATGTCTGTTACCGGTGATAAGGTCACCGCCGCAGCATTGTGCCCTCCCATAGAGGGATTGATACAGCTCCGGTATGAGATAGGCGGGATGACGGGTATCGGTGAGCATTAGGAGGTCACCATCTGACAGCTGTGCTCCCAGAAATATAGCAGCCACCGGCGTAACACGACGATTCAACGATACGTAATGGCATGCATAGTCCTGCTGTGACAGCAACCGCAGTATGCTTGTGCTTCCATCCCTTGACGCGTTATCAATAAAAAGAATTTCATAGCTAACCGGCAGCTTCTTTAATTCTCGCAGAACATCTGTATACACCCTGCGTAATGTATGTGCATGATTATGACAGGGTATAATGACACTGATCTTATCCACACCATCACTCCTTCTACAATCATTATGGCATACTATTGTGATAAATCCAGTTTTGAAATCTTAAAAAGTCTTAACGCTGATTTAATGAACATTAGGTAGTAGGAGCCTGTATTTTGATATATAATGAAAGAGATAAGAAATGAGGTGTGGACGATGGGCAGCAAAATTCTCATTGTAGATGATAATCAGGAAATCCGTGAGGTAGTTACCGTCCTTTTGGAAAATGAAGGCTATGAGGTAGAGGAAGCAGAGGATGGAGAAATAGCGATTGCCAAGGCAAAGGATATGGACTTGATAATTTTGGATGTCATGATGCCGAAAATGGATGGGTTTAAGGCATGCCGCCAAATTCGTGAGGTCAGCAATGCGCCGATTCTGTTTTTGACTGCTAAAACCCTGGATCAGGACAAGGCACTCGGCTTCTCCAGCGGCGGAGATGATTATCTGGCAAAACCGTTTTCCTATAATGAACTGATTGCCCGTGTGAAAGCACTTCTGCGAAGATACTGTATTTACAAGGGGAAAGAGGAACCGCAGGAAGGTGATCAGATCATTATGCACGATCTGGTCATCAGCCGGGATAGTAATCAGGTAAGAAAAAAGGAGGAAGCGGTAAACCTGACAGAAATGGAATATCAGATTTTGTTATTGCTGGCAGAGCATCCAAAAAAGATTTTCTCCAATCAGGAGCTGTACGAAGCAATCTGGAAGGGGCCGTATATGTACTCCGCAAACAATACCATCATGGTACATATTCGGAATCTGCGCAAAAAGCTGGGAGTCGATCCACAGAATCCCATGTATATAAAAACCGTCTGGGGAAAGGGGTACCGTTTTGATTAACAAAAAAAGCCCTGTCGGAACAAGAAAAAAACACATCTCCAAGCTCAGTCTGAAATTTATCGGCATCGTTGTACTGGCGGCAGTCGTGTCCGCATCGCTGTTTGGCTTTTTGTTCTTTAACCGGTATCGCATATTTCATCTTGCTGTCGGTGAAAAGGCAGTGCAGAAGGAAACTAGCGAACAGATTCAGACCCTGCAGAATACAATAACGAAAAAGGAAATCTCAAAGAAAAATCGGAAAGCTATCAAACGGGAAATGCGAAAATACAAGGATTTAACGCTGTATCTGTACGATGAGGAGGATACGCTGAGTGAAACGTCATTCAGTGCTATGGAGGATCAGGCATATGTTGGTACCATGTCCTTCTGGCTGAATCTATATGAGCCGGACGATCAGGAATATACGCTGAAATTTCATGATGGAGAAGCCTATCTTGTTGTCTATTCCTTTATCGGTCTTTCGTTTATGATACGCTTTCTCGTTGTGGCGGCAGTAGTATCCATTCTGCTTTTTTTCTTGCTGATAATGCAGTTTGTGCATCGTAAAATGAAATATGTCCTCAGTATCGAAGAGGAAATGCAGCTCATCGAAGCCGGAGAATTTCATCATACGATTATATACAAGGGAAATGATGAATTGACAGATTTAGCACGGCAGCTGAATCATCTGCGCAACGCATTGTATGACAATATGCTGAAGGAGGAGGAGGCGCGCAATGCCAATCAGGAGCTGGTTACAGCCATGTCCCATGATCTTCGTACACCCCTGACCTCTCTTCTTGGCTATCTGGATATTCTTCAAATGAAAATCTATAAGAGTGATGATGCAAGGGATGACTATATTCGCAAAAGCCGGCAGAAGGCAGAACAAATCAAGGATATGTCTGACAAGCTGTTCAACCACTTTCTTGTGTTTTCCCGTGACGAAGAGCTGCAGCTGCATCCAATCGAGGAGCAGGCTGTATTGAATATGCTTGCGTTTTATTGTGAGGAGCTGCGTGAGCAGAAATTCGAGGTTTTGACGAAGTTTGAAAAAGGAAGCTGGAGAATCATGGGGGAGGAGGCAATGCTGCAGAGGGTGTTTGATAATGTGTTTTCCAATATCCGAAAATATGGGGAAAAGCATATCGTGACTGTTTCTTTGCAGGTAGAGAAGGGAAATGTGCTGATTCGATTGAAGAATCGAAAGAAAAAGGATGCATCTCGAGAAGAGAGCACCCAGATTGGACTGAAAAGTGTCAATAAAATCATGAAGGGAATGAATGGCAGCTTTTTATATGAAAATGATGATACGGAATTTGTTGTAGAGCTGTTCTTCCCTTGTCGACAGGATTAAGCAGAGTAACCGAAATTGTGCTTATTATCAAAAAAGAAGTGGTTCTGATTCCCTGCTGGAGCATTCAACGAACTGTTGTTGTCTGTCCAATACAATCATAGCTTCTTCTTTTTATCATGCTGCGTTAAACTTGTGCAATGTTGTTTATCAAAATTCAAGGTGTTAAGCTGAAACAGCTTTGATACTACAACTGCTTCGATTTCAGGTCCTACATATCAATCAGCTTCAGCTGCAGCAATGCATGATATATGCCATCCTCTGCTACATCTTTTGTAATAAAATTAGCAGAGCGCTTTGCTTCCTCATGGGCATTTCCCATAGCGACTCCGATTCGTGCGTGCTGCAGCATTTCCACATCGTTTAGACTATCACCAAATGCAAGATAGTCCTGCATCTGAAAATGATCAAGAACATAGCGGATTCCAATCGCCTTGCTGAAGCCCTTCAGCACAACATCTGCATAGGTTGACTGCCCGATTAAAACATCAACACTGTGGATTGCCGTATATTCTTCATAGGTATAACCCATAGGACCATAGGCAATCATCATAATGACATCACTGCCATCGTATGCTTCCACCTCCGGTATGGATTCCTTAAAAAATTCTGCAGAGGTGATCACGTATTCATTTGGCTCGCGGGTAAGGATCTGCTTCCTTCCCATAATTAGCAGCGGAGATTCCTGCTGTTCAGCGGCCTGAATGCAGGCCTCGACACTTTCTCTTGGAATCGGTGTCATATGCAGAAGCTTTTTTTCATGGTCATAAATAGCCTGTCCGTTGTTGCAGAGAAAAATGTCCCAATCAACCAGCTCATCAAAGTGTCCGTCTGTTACGGATTGCAGAGAGCGTCCTGTAGAAATGCATAAAATATGTCCGGCTTTTTTCAGTCGTTGCAATGCTGCTGCGGTGGATGCAGGAACAATATGTGTGGTACTATCCACCAAAGTACCATCTATATCAAAAAACAGAATCTGTCTGTTCATAAGGTAGCCTCCTATCAACACGGTTATGATAGCACAACTATTGCCATATTGTAATCATTTCCGCTATATTTCATCATTCCTGTTCATCTGAACCCGGTTTTGCATTATGTAGGAGCATGCAGAATTATGCTGCTTCTTCCATTCTGCGTTATGACCGTAAACTTTTTCCTAAATTCACGGTGAAACCTTACAATTCATCCATAAAACGTATAGGAAATAGGCACTTAGCCTTTTTTTTACTGTCACTTTTTGATAAAATAGTAACGGAGGTATGTTTTTATGAAATCTGCTATTGTTTTAGCTGCCGGAAAAGGCACAAGAATGAAGTCAGCTTTGAACAAAGTGATGCATCCCGTCTTAAACAAGCCGATGATCGGACACATTATTGCTGCCCTGAAAGCAAGCGGTGTGGAACGCATCGTTGTTGTGGTTGGACATGGTGCTGAAAGTGTAAAGGAATATCTGCAGGATTCTGTAGAGTATGCGATTCAACAGCCTCAGTTAGGAACCGGACACGCCGTCATGCAGGCAAGTGTTCTGGAAGGTCTGGATGGAGATACCATCGTTATTAACGGAGATGGACCCTGCATTCAGAAGGAGACGATTCAAAAAGCATTTGAAAGCAACCGAGATACTGCATGTACCGTGCTGACAAGTGTGCTGCCGGATGGAGAACGCTACGGCAGAATTATTCGGAATGCACAGGGCATGGTAGAGAAGATTGTTGAAGCAAAGGATTGCAGTGAAGAAGAGTTACAAGTAAAAGAGATCAACACCGGAATTTTCTGTTTCAATAACAAGGCACTGTTTGAAGGTCTGAAGGAAATCACCAACAGCAATGCACAGCAGGAATACTATCTGACGGATCTTGTGGAAATTTTTAATAAAAAAGGTCTGCGTGTCAATGCTATGATTGTGGACGATCCTGAGGAAACCATGGGTGTCAATGACCGTGTGGATCTTGCGAAAGCAAATGCATGGATGAAGCGCCATGTGAATGAAGCACACATGCGTGCAGGGGTAACGATCATTGATCCGGATAACACGTACATTGATGTGGATGCTGTGATCGGTGAGGATACGGTCATTTATCCCAACGTGCACATTCAGGGGAAAACTGTCATTGGGAAGAATGCAACGATTTTACCGAACTCGTTCCTGCGGAATGCTGTAATTGGGGATGATGTATCGATTGACAGCAGCAAGATCGTTGAAAGCAGTGTAGGAAACCGTTCCACGGTGGGGCCGATGTCTCATTTAAGAAACAATACAGAAATCTGCGAAGACTGCCGTATTGGAAACTTTGTGGAATTTAAAAACTCTCACTTTGGTGATGGCTCCAAATGCGCCCACCTGACATATATCGGAGATTCTGACTTTGGTAAGAAAATCAATGTCGGCTGCGGTGTGGTTACAGTTAATTATGACGGTAAGCACAAATTCCGCACTACGGTACATGACGGCGCCTTTATTGGAAGTAATTGTAATCTGATTGCGCCTGTGACCATCGGTGAGAATGCTCTGCTTGCGGCAGGCTCTACGATCACGGATTCTGTAGAAGACGGAGATATGGGAATTGCCAGAGCACGACAGTCCATTAAAAAGGGATTCGGAACAACTTACAAGAACAAATAGGAAAGGAACAGGATTGTAGAACAATGGAAAACAAAACAGTAGTTTTTGCGTTAACTTCAAGCGTTGAGCTAGCAAATGAAATCGTGGGAGAATTAGGGATACCTTTGGGTCAGTGTGATGTTAAGCACTTCTCCGACGGGGAAATCATGGTAGAATTAGGGGAGTCCGTGCGCGGGAAAAACGTTTACATCGTTCAATCCACATGTGCACCTGTCTCCAGCAACATCATGGAGGTACTGATTGCCATTGATGCCTGCAAACGTGCCAGTGCCGGTCATATTTCTGTCGTTATGCCGTATTTCGGATATGCACGTCAGGACCGCAAGGCAAAACCGAGACAGCCGATCACTTCCAAACTGGTTGCAGATCTGCTGGAGCGGGCAGGGGCAAACCGTGTCATTACCATGGAGCTGCATGCAACGCAGATCCAGGGCTTCTTCGACATTCCTGCAGATGACATCTCTGCCATCTGTATCATCGGTCAATATTTCAAGAGCTTGAATCTGAAAGATGTTGTGGTTGTATCACCGGACCATGGCGGAACTACTCGTGCGAGAAGACTTGCGGAAATTCTTCACGCTCCATTAGCAATCATTGATAAACGTCGTCCAAAACCAAACGTGGCAGAGGCTATGAACATCATTGGGGATGTAAATGGCAAAATTGCTATCGTGGTAGACGATATTGTGGATACTGCAGGTACGCTGACTGCCGGTATCCAGATGCTGTATGACAAAGGCGCTACTGCTGTATATGCATCCTGTGTACACGGTGTTCTATCCGGACCGGCCATCGATCGCTTGAAGGCTGCGAATCTGGAAGAGTTCGTATGTACCAATACGATTCCGCAGGATGATAAGGCTGCATTGTATCCACAGATGAAGGTATTGTCTGTAGGACCTGTTCTAGGACAGGTCATCAAGGCTGTGGAAGAAAGCAGACCAGTCAGCGAAATCGTTGCGAAATACGCAGAGTAAGCCTACATAGAAAGGAAACTATATGCTGGAACATTTCATAGAATCCATGCTGCCGGAGATTGTATCTATTTTGGAAATCATCGGTATCGTTGTGATAACCATCGGATCACTGAAGGCGTTTTATCACTATATCAAAGCGCTGTTCACCCATAAACATTATCCGATCCGTATCGAACTGGCGAATGCTCTGGCATTAGGTTTGGAATTTAAAATGGGTGCCGAAATACTGAAGACGGTACTCGTCAGAAGCTTTTCGGAAATCTATATTCTGGGAGCCATCATTTTGTTGCGTGCACTTCTGTCCTTGATGATACATTTTGAAATCAAGACGGAGAAGGAACACGGATCAGCCAGTGAGGCTTCACCGAATAATTATTAAAGGAGCAGTACAATATCTATTAACGGATATTGTACTGTTTTTTTATACCGCTTACATTTTTTAAATTCATGCTTTACAACTTTTCATTCATCTGCTATTATGAATATAAGGACAAGACGTTATAACGTCTTACTGAGTGATGGTGATTCAGTAGAATGGAAGGAGTGAATTTATGGAATCATCTGAAGTATTGGCAGCAAGACTGCTGGAGCTTATGGGGGGGAAAGAGAATATTATCTCTGTTACGCATTGCGCAACAAGATTACGTCCGCAATTAAAGGATAGAAGTCTAGTTGACGCTGATGCTATAGAACATCTTGATGGTGTTACAGGCTTGGTCAATAAGGATTCCGGGTTGCAGATTATTATCGGTATGAATGTAGGGGATATTTATAAAGCTTTTATGAAGGTGTGGGATTCAGAACACTTAGAGCGGGATGATTTGGTAGAAAAGGCAGAAGCAGGTCCGAAAAAGCATGAATGGCTTAATGAATTCATTGCTTTAGTAGTCAGTATATTCTCGCCATTGCTTCCTTTGCTAGCCGGATCAGGTTTATTAAGAGGGTTTACCATATTGGCGAACGAACTAGGATGGCTGTCAACGAGCAGTACAACAAATTTAATACTGACATTGACTGCAACCTCTGTTTTCTACTTTCTTCCGCTATTAACGGCGATGACTGCAGCAAAGCGGTTTCAAACGAGCCCGTATATCGCTGTGGCTGTCATGGGGGCACTTATTATGCCTGATTTCTTGGCATTGGTACAGGGAGATGGAGGCAATGGTGTTGATTTTCTTGGTATCTCGATTCCAGTATTTAATTATACCAGTCAGATTATTCCTGCAATTATCATGACCTGGCTACAGTCACAAATGGAACATTTTATGATTAAGAAAATTCCTAATAGTCTGCATATGATTATCATTCCAACCGTACTGCTGATGGTTCTGGTGCCGATAACTGCTGGCGTGATAGGACCTATTGGAAATTATATCAGTATCGGAGTTGCACAGGCAGTTACCTGGCTGGCGAACATCAATCAGGTTATCACTGGTGCTGTTATCGGCGGAATTTGGAATATCCTCATCATGTTTGGAGTGCACTGGGCACCGAATACCATGGTTATAATCCCTGATATCGCAAAGAACGGATGCTCTCCATTCATCGCATATGGTGCGAATGCTAACTTTGGAATGGCTGGTGCTGCATTTGCCATATTTCTTCGTTCAAAAAATAAAAAGCTGAAAAACTTTTCACTGACTGCAATTACATCCGTTATGCTATCCGGTATTGTTGAGCCGGCTATTTACGGGCTTGGAGTAAAATTCAAAACACCGCTAATCGCAGGCTGCCTGGGGGCAGCACTTGGTGGTGCGTTCATGGGACTATTTCATGTTGTTGGTAATGCTTTCGTATTTGGAGGGCTTACCACGATTCCGGCATTTGCAGGAACTACTCTATGGGCATATATAGTCGGTTTGGCTATATCCTTTATCGGTGGTATGGTACTGACATTCGTATTTGGGGTTAAGGACCCCGAGGCACAGATGACTGCGAAAAAATAAAAGAAAAGAGGAAAAAATCAATGGAATTGAGTAAGAAAATAGAAGGTATTTTAGGGTTGTCAGCGATTGGTGATGCAATGGGAGCTACCACTGAGAATCTAACCTTCGGGCAGATTCGTGAGATGTTCAATGCTCCTGTGACAACATTTCAAAAGCCGGGTAAAACTGCCTTTGCTTTAGGAAATGAGGCAGGTGAGATTACAGATGATTTCTCACAAATTTATATGTTATCAAAAGCAATTTTGAGCAATAAAGGGAGAATAACAAAGGATATCGTGATAAAAGCAATACTGGAATGGTCCGATATTCCTAAATATTTCAATCGTTTCGCAGGGCCTACAACCAGAAGTGCAATTGAAATGTATAAAAACCCCGGTATGGAAATGAAGCCGCTTCCTGGTGCTGTAGCTGTAGATTATGCGTCTAAGGCAACAAATGGAGCAGCAATGAAAATTGCGCCGGCAGGAATTCTACATCCGGGAAATTTGGAAGCTGCTATTGATGATGCTATTGTCATAGCACAGGTAACGCATGATAATTCTCTTGCCATTTCCGGTGCTTGCGCTATCGCTGCAGCAACGAGTGCATCACTTGCAGAAAAAGCTACTATTGAAGAGGCGATAAGTGCCGGCGTTTATGGTGCAATACGTGGAGAAACAAAAGCAAAAAGTGTTTCCAGAGTAGTCGCGGGAGCAAGCGTTGTAGAGCGTATAAAGTTAGCGCTACAGATAGCTGAGGGAGTTGGTAGTAAAGAAGATAAACTGCTGAAATTATCACAGATAGTCGGTAGTGGTCTTCATATTTCAGAAGCAGTACCTTGTGCTTTTGGTATTGCAGCCTTAAATAAAGACAGCGCCTTACAGGCTGTCATTGATGCTGTAAACATCGGGTATGATACGGATACGATTGCTACGATTGTCGGGACGATGGTAGGAGCTTTTGTAAATTTTGAGGATGAGAACTTCCTTGCTTTATATGATAAGGTGCAAAAAGCAAATGATATAAATCTTATTACACTGGCCAGTGAACTTGCTACAGCTGCAAAAGTAGAATAATATTTATAATACGCAGGAATGGTATGTAACCATTCCTTTTCCTTTTTCTATTCAAAATTATGTCGGTAGGATTCCAATGAATTCCTTGAAAAGTATTTACATTAAATAGGCATTCATTTATAATGAAATTTAAAAGGAAGTATGTTACGGCTATATGAGGTGAAGAAAAATGCGAACAAATAGTATAAAATATCTTTCAATTTATGAAGATCTGAAAGAAGAAATCATAAATGGTACATATCCGATCGGTGGACTGTTTCCAGCAGAACCAGAGCTGCAGACCCTTTTTGGCGTAAGTAGGATAACTGTTCGACATGCTGTTCAGCTCCTTGTTGATGAAGGATACCTGCAGCGAATTCACGGCGTAGGAACTGTGGTCGTTAGTCAGAAGGAATCCTTGCAGCTGCAGAATCTTCTTAGCTTTTCTGAGGAATATAAGGGAGCCGGTGTTCATTCAGATATTGTTTCATTTGATGAAAGAATATCTGCTTCATCTCTGGTATGTTCTAAATTAAATCTTTCTAAGGGGTCAGAGGTAAGCTGTCATGAACGCTTGCGTTGGAGTGATAACAGTCCAATTGGCTTCCAGCGTGTGTACTGCCCACTTCATTTAGCATTAACAAGGGATGAACTGATAAGACCTAATGTATCTTTATATCAGCTGTTTAAAGAAAAGGGCTACAGTGTGAAGAATGCCAATGAAACAATAGAATCGGTGATTGCTGATAAAAAAATTGCAGATTATCTGCACGTAAAAGAGGGCAGCCCACTGCTGTTTGTACAGCGTGTCACGAAGGATCAACGTGATCGGATCATAGAATATGCTGAATTTTATTATAGAGGGGATCGATATCGATATAGTGTGCAGCTCCATGTTCCAGATTGATATGGATGAGGGTAAGGTATAAAACGGCATATAAATCTGCTGGTATTTATCCATTATGTGTTATGAAGGAGAATCATGTAAATCCGATTGGATTTCTTTGATTCTTTTTTATTTGTTAGTCTGTAATTATAAGTATGAGGTTACACGTATAGTGCTCAATAGCTATAGGTATCCCAACAGTACAACAAAAGAGCCATATCACGATTCTATATGGCTCAGATCATGCTATTCGGATTTAATCTATCAATATATTTGTATGTAATCCAAGCGTAATGATCATCTTATATAAAGGGAATAGCACCATTTAATTCAAATCACTACACATACCGGCTAATAAAGCCTTACGGAACTCATCTACAGGTACAGGCTTTCCATACAAATAGCCTTGTCCTGTTATACAGCCCGAAGCAAGCAGAATAGATTCCTGATATTCGGTTTCTATTCCCTCCGCTATGCTTTCCATTTCCAAATCTGTACACATTTGAATCATATGCTTAACAATCTTGTGGTTTCGTTTCTCCGTTGCCAACGATTTAATCAAGCTTTTATCCAGCTTGATGGTATCAAAGCAAACATCACTGAGAATTGATAGATTGCTGTAGCTGATCCCGAAATCATCCAATGAAACTCTTAGCCCAAGTGCACTGATTTCTTTGATAACCTCGTATAGCGTTTCTGAATGCTCTGTACATGCACTTTCTGTGATTTCAATTTCCAGACATTGATAAGGAAATGTATATTGTTCCATTACCTGCTTCAAATGAACTAATAAATGATCCTCCAACAATGTTACACGAGAGAAATTCAAAGAAATTCTGAATGTGTCATCGTTCCAGCCTTCCAATAGCTTACAGACCTCTTCAAATACAAACAGATCGATATAGCGAATAAGGTGATTGGACTCCAAAGCCGGGACAAACTCTGCCGGAGCCAAGACTCCGAGTTCTTTATGATTCTGCCGGATCAGTGCTTCTGCACCGACTACTTTATGTGTATTCATATGAACCTTTGGCTGCAGATATATTACATACTCCCGATGCTGGATACCTGTCATTAAATCATGAAGCAGCTTTCGCTGACGCATATCCTTCGCATCCTGCATTTCCTCATAATGCATTCGTTTATTGAATTGCATGATATTACCGGCTGTCTGCATTAAATGTGCGATATTCTTTTCCATATCATCCCATACAGCACCAAAGGACACAGTGAAATTCTCGTGCGACAATTTTGATTTGCATTCCTTGACTTTCTGATCAACATCCTTCTTTTCACAATTTGGTGTCAATACAAGAAATTCATCCCCATTTAGACGATATATATCAGAAGTGGTGAATATCTGCTTTAATAGATGTGCAAAGCACTGAATATATTGATCCCCGGTAGCTGTACCATTGACGCGGTTGATTTCCTTTAAATGATCAATATTCGCCATGACAACACCAATCGAATGAAGGCTGTGATCCTGCAGCTCTTTACAATTTCGTACAAAGCTGTTTCGATTTAATAGGTCTGTCAGATAATCATAATCATTTGCATGAATCATCGCTTCGATCAATTTTCGTTTCTTCATTTCATTCACAATGAAAACAGTCAGAGAATCAAGGAAGGATATATTTCTGAAATTCGCTGCAATGTTGTTAATGACAAGACAGCCGTACTCCACACCCTGATCCTGTAATAATACCCATCGCTGATTGCGAATCAGATGTCGCTGCATGATCTGATACATAGCATATGACTGCTGCATCATCTGCTGCGGATTCTCAATGTTGACAGGTGCATCCCATTGCTGCTTTCTCAGCCAGCTGTCATAGCCCTCCTGATCCTTTTCCGTGAAATTGATCCTGCAATCCGTCACACACCATTGATAGCTTGGTTTATATGGCTTATCCCCTTTCGGCTTTTGCCATATATCTGCGGAATCAGCATGAAAGAAGGTCACGATCGAATCCAGAACGCTATGGAGTGCTCCCTCCATATCCATATGCTCCTGCATATGCTGAATCGCACTTAAAAGAATATGACTTTCAGTGCCATAGCTCTCCATAGAGTCAACAATACTTTTATCATTGGAAATATCAATCGCTATCGCTAACAGAACCTCCTGATCATGCCATGGAATCAATTTATTCTTAATTAAAAAATCCTGTTCCAGACAACGGTTGTTATCCTTCCATATATAATATTTATCCCGTGACCAGCTGGTTTTCCCGCAGAAGGGGCATGGGGAGCCTCTATGATGCATAATCTCATAGCATTTCATTCCCCGGCATTGCTCCTTCGTTAGTCCTATACGATCATAAAAGGACTGGTTACCCAGAATCAGATCATAGGTATCCGGATCCACTAGATAGGCAATGTCTCCGAATTCTCCCAGATAGGAATCAATTTCTGAAGCATTCATCACCCGGGTATAATGAAAATTCAGGCTGGGGGATAAAGCAGCGTCCTCCCTTGGTAAATCATCCTGTGCACAGGGCTGCTCATGATAATAGTGAAAGCTTCCCTTTCCGGTTTTTTTCTCACGGTATAAAGCCCGATCTGCCTGAACAAATATTTCTTCATAGCTCATCATCGGCTGATCAAGCAAGGTAATGCCTGTACTGAACATAATACCTCTTGCTTCCATTTGCTGATACAGGGTATGCAAAGCACGATCCAGGTCTTCCCGTGCGTGCAGCTTCTTCACGAAAACGATGAATTCATCACCACCAAACCGACCGACGATGCTGTCCTTGTGGAATACAGTGCGAAGCATGGAAGAGAAGAAAGCAAGCGTCTCATCCCCCTTCTTATGTCCGTATAAATCATTGATATCCTTAAAATTATCCATATCGAAAATCAAAAATGCACGCAGATGCTTATGCGGGTGCTGTGATAGCTCCTTATAAATTAAATTCTCTGCTACATTTTTTCTATATATTCCGGTCAGCTGATCAAATTCCGACTCATATTGCAGCTGGAAATTATTCTTTTTTCGCTCATCAATATCATTTAGAAACATCAATGCCAGAAGGTCATTGGTGATAGGCTCACGAAATAATAACAGCTCTATTTCCATCCAGGCCATTTTATTTTGTTCAATGATTCTTCTGAATTCATAGCGAAGCCTGAAATTTCCGCTCTCATAGTTGCGCAACAGGTTTTCAGGATTCATCAGCTCAAGATAATCCTTACGGTCCTGGGGCATAACAACCTTGTGAATAAAGCGTTCATACAGCTGTGTATAAGTTATTTCATCGACCAATTCATTATACAGATCCCAAATGCCACCCATTGTATGAAATGAATTTTTTGTTACATTTACATGGGCATATGCTTCTTTTTCTTTCAGTAACAGATGATAGAATTGTGTAATATTCAAATACTCCTGATATGTATTTTTCTCACCTGAAATATCCTCTAAAATCACAATAAGAGAGACAGACTGTTTACCTCCATGATAAGGAATCAGTGTGAGGCGAAGCCATGAGGCATCCTCAAGCTTTTTTTCATGAATGACAGTTTCATTGCTTTGTAGGGCTGTATGCCAGACCTCTTTCCATTGGCGCATGTCCTCTGCCTCGACGTTGCTTTGCTTCATTAGCTTCTGTTCAAAGGTGGGATAGGAAAGAACCTCCGGCATATGCGTAAGCAGCTTCTTTTTTACTAGGATTTGTATCTCGTCTTTTTCCGGATTATATTGAAATACCTCCATGGGCAGGTAGGGAGACGTGGTATTAACGATCCGATGAAAATTCTGGATTTCACTGCGATCATGCTCATATAAGCTGATATCCATCGTCACTGCGAACAGAAGCTGCTTTGTCTCATCCATCTGTACTTGTGTATAGAGCTGTTTCTTGTGTGGGACACTGATTTCATGTACAAAGGAAAAACAGGCTTGGGAAGTATTCTGTATTTGGATATAATCCTGCGTATCAATCATTGCGGACAGACGGTTGCCATATTTGAATGCAAAATTATTTTTTGTTGTATGAAATATTTCATAAAAGCTACGATTACCATATAAGAGTGTCAGCCCAGCATCCTTTTTCAGTATATAGATGGCCAGAGGTGAAACATCCACAATCGGTTTCCAGTTCATGCCCTTTACAATCGTATGTATCGTATTCTGTGTAGTCATATGCTATCTCCTCTAGAGCTTCATCTTTGACATGCTGATTTCCGTGAATTCAGGGATGAGGCTCTAAGCTTCCATAAATTGTAATTACCCTAATTATAGCACATATTCTAAGGTTCATTTCATTCTTACATAGTCTCTACACGAAAAAATGCAGATAAATAATGATCATTTACCTGCATACTATCGATTGGTTTTCAAAAGCTTAACATATATGTAAAATTGCATTTTATAGTGAACTCGCAGCGAAGCGTAACGCATACAATTACGGGCTGCTTTCCTCCTTGAGCTGCTCATACAGCTGTCGGGTGTGATCATCAAAGCAAACCAGATAGACAGTTTTTACACTCTGCATTGGTGTATCTGCTTCCTGTATTATTCGCAGGGCGATGCGGGCTGCTTGCTCCAAGGGAAAGCGGTATGCACCGGTACTGATTGATGGGAAAGCGATGCTTTCTATATGATATTGCTGTGCCAGCGTCATGCAGCTTCGATAGCAGCTTTCCAGCAGCTCACATTCGCCATGATTTCCACCCTGCCATATTGGTCCCGGTGTATGAATGACATAGCTGCAGGGAAGCTGATATGCGTTTGTAATCTTTGCTTCTCCTGTCCTGCAGCCGTGAAGCGTCCTGCATTCCTTTAAAAGCTCTGCACCTGCTGCTCGATGAATGGCTCCGTCAACACCACCTCCGCCAAGCAAAGTGGTATTTGCGGCGTTCACGATGGCATCCACCTGCATAACGGTGATATCTCCTGTCAGTATGTTTATAATCATGGTATCACCTCAGCTGTGAAATATCGTCTGAATGAAATTCTTCGGCCCGTGTTTATATAACAGAGCAATGCCTTCTTTTCCAAGATCACGATAGATGTCATCAAAGTAAAACATACCTGCCACAGAGGGAAACTGATTCCAGAATTCCTGTGTTACGGCACTGACCAGAATCTTATGCTGCAAGGCCTTTGTTTCCACCTGAAGCGCCTGTGCAAGCAGGCCGAAGGCGCGCTCCTTATGGGATTCATATTTTTGTGTATAGAACTTATAGCTGCTGCAGGAAGCGTTCCATGCAAGGTAATTTGCAAGTCCGTTTGTAAAGGCGAGATGATTCAACAGACTGAGATATTTGCGGGATCGTACAGGAAACTGCTCCTGTATCAGATACTTTGATAGCTCAAAGGTCAAATAATTCTGCAGAATATAGGTCATCTGTGAAACGACACGGGTATAATCGGCAATATGAATCAGATCGATCAGGATACAAAGCCCTTCCTCTGATTTCACAATGCGGTTTTCCTTTGTACCGACAACAGCCATGATACAGACAGTCTGCAGCTTTTCTCTGTAGTTTGGAAAGAGGACTTCAAAGAGCTCTTTGTTAAAGGTTGGAAATTCTTCTACGATGCTTTCCAGCTGCGAGTCCAGCTCCTGTACGATATCCCTTCGTTTCGGATCTGCTTCCTCATACTCCTGCAGCAGGTAAAAATGCTCCTCCTCTGCCACAGGTTTCCCTTCCAGAAATGCGGCAGCTATGCGATTGTCATACAGCATAAAAGATCCCTCCTTTTGTAATTCATTATATCACGTTTCGACCTCCTGCGTGAATGTTTTGCCATGCCCCTTATAAGATGCACATTACCGGGGAAAGCTAACAGAGAGGATGTGATTATATGAAAAAAGAAGTATGGCGGGATGTGATTTTAAGCAGTGTGGCATTTCTGGCACTGATGTGGGTGGCTTTTTTCTGGGCACAGAAATATTTCCCGATGGAACAGGACAGTGCTCCGGTTGCTAAGGTAGAAGAAAAAAAGGTTGCCTATTTAACCTTTGATGACGGGCCGAGCAAGTATACGCAGGAGGTTTTGGATATTCTGGATACCTACCATGTCAAGGCAACGTTTTTTGTGACCGGCAGCAATCCGGAATATTATGATTTGATTAAGAAAGAGGATGCTTCGGGACATGCGATCGGGATTCATACCTTCTCTCATGATTATGGTAAAATCTATTCCAGTGTGGAGGCATATTTTGAGGATATCAATAAAACCAATGCGCTGATTGAAAAACAGACCGGACACAAGGTGAACATTCTGCGCTTTCCCGGAGGTACCAGCAATACGGTATCCAGAAAGTACAGCAGCGGTATTATGAGTACATTGGCAGCGTCCGTAACACAGAAAGGGTATGCGTATTATGATTGGAATGCTTCCAATGGAGATGGAAACTGCTATGTAGGCAGTGATACACTGATCAATACAGCATTAAAGGAAATCCGGGATAAAAAAGAGGTTATGATTCTGATGCATGATGGGACAGGGAATAAGGCAACGGTGCAGGCACTTCCCACGATTTTGAAAAGCATGCTGTCTCAGGGCTATGAATTTCGTGTTATTGACTCTTCCACACCGGTGTTTCATCATCATATCGCAAACTGAGAAAGTATGTTATAATACTTCATATGCAGTTGCTTACAGGTGATGAAATATGAAAATAACAAGAGAAAAAAATCTGGATGAAATTAAGAACGGATATACGAAAGACAAACGCAGCTTTTATCATTGCAATTTTTGTGATGCAGTGTTTGAAGACGGTGAAATATTTCCGATCAACGGACATTTTTATCGTGCGGAAAAGGCCGTACAGATGCATATACAAAAGGAACATGGCTCTGTCTTTGAACAGCTGCTGCAGCTGGATAAGAAGTCCTGCAGCCTGACAGATGTGCAAAAGAAGCTGCTGCAGTATATCCATGAAGGAAAAACCGATAAGGAAATAGCCTCGCTGACCAATACGAGTGCGTCAACCGTTCGTCATCAGCGCTTTGTATTCCGTGAAAAAGCAAGACAGGCAAAAATGTATCTGGCTCTTTATGAGTTATCTGTAGAGGGTATGATGGATAATCTGCTGGAGGTGCATGACCACGCAGCACAGGTGGATGAGCGCTATGTCGCAACCACAGAGGATGAAGAGCAGGTGCTGAAGACAATGACACTTTCTATCGATCCGTTGAAGCTGAAGCAAATTCCAGCCAAGGAAAAAAAGAAAATTATCATTCTACGGAAAATCTGTGAATTTCTGGAACCGCATCAGGTCTACAGTGAAGAGGAAATCAATATCTTTTTAAAGCAGATATTTGAAGATTTTGTATCCCTTCGCCGTTATCTGATTGAATACGGCTTCCTGCACCGGACACAGGATTGTCATTTCTATTCGATGGATGCAGGCAGGATCCGGGAGGTGGAAGAGCATGAATGAAAGCTTACACTGGTATGAAAATGAGGATCAGGTAAAGCATGTCGCGCGCAGCATGCGATGAAGTCCTTTTTAAGAGAAAACGAGGAAAGGAGGAGCATCGTATGCAAAATATCGTTCAGGCTTACTGGAATGCAATCCATGAGCTGCGCTTTGATGATGTGAGAGCGCTTTTCAGCGAAACAGCAGTCATCACATGGCCGAATACAGAAGAGGTTTTCACTCTTGATGAATTTATAGCGGTTAATGAGGCTTATCCCGGAGAGTGGGATGAAGAGGTTCTGCAATGCTATAAAGCAGAGGATAGGATCATCAGTGAAACGATGGTAAAGGGGAAGGAAGTATCTTTTCTTGCCATTGGCTTTTTCACAATTCAAGAGGGTAAAATAACCGCGCTGCGGGAGTATTGGACGGCAGTGGAAGCTGCCCCGGAATGGAGAAAAGAGCTGTTGAAAAGCAGATAGGGAATGCATGCATTCCCTGTTTTTTTGTCTCACCATTCACGGAGCTTCTGCCCGCCATTCGATACATTGTAATTGTTTAAGTAAATGGATAAATTTATCATATAGGTGTTAGATGGTGGATACTATCATTATAGGTATTGAAGAGCTTCTGCTGTTCGTCCCATTCAGCGGAAGTCCTGTACAGATCAAAGGAGCTGGTTTCATGAAGTTTGCGAAAAGTCTTACCAGCCTGGCGTGCTGGCTCATGGCAATCGTACCCGGTGTGTACCTGCTTGCTTATCTCAGTGCGCGATACCTTCATTTGCCGTCTGCATATTATTATCCAATACTGGCGCTGGCTGCCGCCGGCTACGCTATATTCCTGTTCCTGGTGTTTCGGCTGAAATGCCGTATTCACAATTCCGCGCGCAGCCGTGATAAGGAAACCTCGGCAGACTGCATGAACAGTGATCAGTAGGACGAAAGGGTTATTGAGTAAATAACCTTTTTTTCTCGTCTTTTTGTGATACAATTACGTAGTAAATGGCAGGTGTTTTTATGTTGAATGATACAATAGCCGCAATTTCCACAGCGGCGGTGGATGGGGCAATCTCCATCATCCGAATGAGTGGTGCAGATGCTTTGTCAATCGCGGACAGCATTTTGAATATTGATGTACAAAAGAAAAAAAGCCATACGATCAGCTATGGCTATGTTTATGATCAGGAGCATGACGAGCTGATTGATGAGGTGCTTGTCAGTGTTTTTCGCGCACCGAAGACCTTTACCTGCGAGGATATCGTAGAGATCAACTGCCATGGCGGGCGGTTTATCACAAAGAAAATTCTGCGGCTGTGTCTTGCGCATGGTGCCCGTCTTGCGAATCCCGGTGAATTTACACAGCGGGCGTTCTTGAACGGACGTATTGATCTGACGCAGGCGGAAGCTGTAAATGATATGATACAGGCAGATAGCAATGAAAATGCACGAATGGCTGTACAGGGGCTTCGCGGAAGTGTCAGAAAGCTGCTGGACCCTTTGATTCAGGATCTTTTGGATATCATAGCGAACATTGAGGTAAACATTGATTATCCGGAGTATGATGATGTGGAGCAGCTGAGCAGTGAAATCATTCAGCCGAAGGCCAGAGAATGGATGAAGCGTATTCAGCAAATTCTGGATCGTGCACAGAGTGGTCAGCTGTTGAAGGAAGGTATCAAGACCGCAATCGTCGGAAAACCGAATGTCGGTAAAAGCAGTCTTTTGAATGCGCTGCTTGAGGAAGAAAAAGCGATAGTGACGGATATAGCAGGAACAACACGCGATATTGTGGAGGGACATATCCATTTGCAGGGACTGACTCTGAATCTGATTGACACGGCAGGAATTCGAGATACAAAGGATGTCGTGGAGCAAATCGGTATACAGCGAAGCTTGCAGGCGATTACCGAGGCACAGCTTGTAATTCTTGTTCTGGACAGCAGCCGCGCACTGGATGCGCAGGATGAGGAGCTGCTGGAGCTGACGAAGGATAAGACGCGCATCATCGTCTACAATAAAACGGATATCTCCAATCAGCAGGATGGGGTATGCATATCCGCAGCAAGTGGTGAAATCGAGCCGCTGCTTATAAGAATTCACGAATTATTTGACCGTCATCAGCTTGTACTGCAGGAGCCGCTGCTGCATAATGAACGCCAGATTTCCTTGATGATGAAGGCTGAGAGCAGTATGCGGCAGGCACTTGCTTCCATGGAGGCAGGGATGGAGCTGGATATTGTCGCAATCGATATACAGGAGGCCTATACAGCCTTAAAGGAGATACTCGGGGAAGTCCATCGGGAGGATCTTCTCGATACCTTATTCTCCAATTTCTGTCTGGGAAAATAAGCAGGAGGAAAGAAACTTATGAATACATTGATTGATACACATTGTCATATCACCTGTGATGCCCTGTATGAGCGCATTGACGAGGTGTTGGAGAATGCAAAGCAGGCAGGTATAGGAAAAATGCTCATCATCTGTACGAATTTTATTGAATATGAGCGAGCAGAGCAGTTAAAGGAGAAGGAACCGGAGCGCTTTGATATTGCACTGGGGTTTCATCCAAATGATCTTTATGCTTTTCAGGAAGCCGATTATGAGCGGCTGGAAGAGCTGTTAAAGCAGGAGCGTCTGGCTGCGGTCGGTGAAATCGGACTGGATTATCATTGGGAGGATGTATTGCCGCAGGATCAGAAAATCGGCTTTATACGACAAATCAAGCTTGCACAGAAATACAGCAGGCCGATTCTTATTCATATGAGAGAGGCAACAAAGGATACGCTGGATATTCTGAAGGAGGAAGGTCCAATAAAGGGAATCATGCACTGCTACAGCGGAAGTAAGGAAGTGGCTCTGGAGCTGATAAAAATCGGCTTTTATATCTCCTTTGGCGGGCCGCTTACATTTAAGAATTCAAGAGGAGCACCGGCTACGGCAGAAGCGCTTCCTTTGCATCGGCTGTTTGTGGAAACCGACAGTCCCTATCTGACGCCGCATCCGTTCAGAGGCAAGCAGAATGAGCCGATGTATGTCAGATATACGTTTGACAAGCTGTGTGAAATCAAAGCGGTGGATAAAGATTTGGCGGCAGAGCAGCTGTGGAAAAATTATAAGGAAGTATTCTCAAATTGAGAATATGTTTTCCACGCGTAAGAAACCAAATTTTTACTTCTATACTGACAGAAGGAAATGCTGATGAACCGGAAATGCAGGTAGGATATACCGCACAATGAAAAAGACTTGGGTTACAGCTTGCATACGGTTGCTTCTGATCGTTGTAATCAGAAAAGTAGACGATTTTAGAACCGTCTACTTTTTCAGCAGTTTATAGAACGAAGTCTTTCATGTATCTGAAAGCAAACTGTTTTCAAGGCTGTTTACATATGATAAAACTTTCATGCTTCTTATCTTGAAAGTTGCTTGAAGACTATATAGCTGCATGAACACAGGTAAGAAGCAGCATTCCAATCTATCAGGGCTATTATTTCTATACAGCGGGTTTCATTAGGAATCGTGCTTGTCCAATAGAGCGTATGTAGGTGCCGTATGTGTTAAGCATATAAAAAAAGCCTTTTCTTCAAAGGCTAATCAGCAGAATGGTCGGAATGACAGGATTTGAACCTGCGACCTCTTGCTCCCGAAGCAAGCGCACTACCAAGCTGTGCTACATCCCGATGTCCTATACTATTCTATTCCGTTTTATAAAAATATGCAACAAAAAAAAGCGCATTTTCATAAAAAAGCGCTATCTTTTGAAATTTTTTATTTTCTGGAAGGTATCTTCACTGATAACATGCTCGATATGACATGCTTCTTCCTCTGCTGTATCCGGTGCAACACCAAGTACATCCTCCAGAAAGGAGCGGATTGTTGTATGCCGCTGATACACCTTGACAGCAAGCTCTCTTCCCTCCGGAGTAAAATGTATATCCCCATAGGTTTCCTGCTGAACAAGTCCTTTTTCCTTTAATACATTCATAGCCTTATTCACACTTGGCTTGGAAACATCCATTTTCTTAGCCACATCCACACAGCGGATCTTGCCGTTTTCATTATCCAGGATTAGCAGTGTTTCCAGATAATCCTCCAACGATTCACCTAATATCACCTTTATCACCTCAATGCCTTTTTATCAATATAACACATATTTGTTATTCTGAACATAAATTTTTATATTTCTCTTCCTTGAAGCCAACTGCGATTCCGTTTTCACAAATCAGCAGCGGCCGCTTGATCAGCATACCGTTGCCTGCAAGTAACCGCAGCTGCTCCTCCTCGCTTAGCTCCTTCAGACGATCCTTCAGCTTCAGCTCCTTGTAAGCATTGCCGGAGGTATTAAAGAATTTTTTTAATTCTAACCCGCTCTCCTTTACCCACGCACGAAGCTCTTCCACTGTAGGTGTTTCCTCAACGATATGGCGGATTTCCAGCTCCATCCCGGCGTCCTGCAGATACTTCTTTGCTTTTCTGCATGTTGAGCAGGCCGGATATTCAATAAACAGCATACGCATAGTTTCAGTCTCCCATCTTTTTTATTATCATAACCAAGAATACGTAAAATTGCAAATACATTGCCTGTAGGAATAAGGCTACAAGGTACGGAATCAAACGCCTTCATGCATAACTGGCAATAGAGATTTCACTTTTGATGCATTAGAGAAAACATACTGTCAAATACTCTTAGCTGTTTCTTTATGAAAGCAATTTTCAAGCATATATTAGCTGATAGAAATAGGCAATTCACGTCGGAGCTGTTTTCTGTAAGGCAGCGTGGATAAAGAAAAAGGGCACAATCTGTACCCTGTAAACTACTGATTAAAATAGAAATTATCAAAGGTATACTTATAAACCCGATAAATATACTTTTCACCCTTCATGGTAAAAGAACGAATCAGCGTATGCTCACTATCATATTCCTGAAAATTAAATGCCATGCCACTGTCCACAATCGTATTCGTACCGATATTCTGTACGCTTGATACATAAGGGGAATATGGGACATCGAATGCATCCACAAGTGTATAGGTACCCTTTTTTTCATCCACCAGATATTTGTAGTATTTGCTTACTGCATCCTCAGCCTTAACCTCGGTAGGGATATTCAGCTGACTCCAGTCATAGGCTGTATTCGTGGAAGAGTATCCGAAGTTGTTATTAAACATATACAGATAATACTGTCCATCTGCAAGGGTATCATCCTCCACATAGGTTATGGAATGCTGACCGGTCTGTGAGGTGAAGCTGTTTGCCTTATCCAGCAGCAGGTCTGCATAGTCACTGTCTTCCCAGAAGGTCTTTTCCCCCATCATATAATCTATTTCCGGTGTGCCATCGATATCCTTGATTTTGACGATGGTGCTTGTTTCCCGGCTGCTCACAAGAATTTCGTTAGCTCCCATCCACTGAATGGTATTAAGGTGCGTCCAGTCCAGCTCGTCATTATCTTTATCATACACAGAGGCTTTATAGGTTGTGAATAAATCCCCCATATCTACGACCAGAGACACAGCACCGCTGGAAACATCCAAACGGATAATCATATCCTCAACCGTATCCTTTGTCGTGTCGGTTGCGAGAATCAGCATGTCTCCGTTATCATCAAATACGTAGTCATGGTGCAGGTCATAGTTACCCAGATCAAATACGTTGGTAACCTGTCCCAGAGCATCCATTTCCGCCATCTTATTCGTGCTTATGCTGTAATACATGCGATCATTTGCAAACAGCAGACGGTGTGATCGATAGCCTTCGATTGGCACTTCACCGCGCAGAATACCGTTGTTATCATAATAATACATGAAGTCATCCGCATCACTGTCATTGCCGAGAATGACATACAGGCCATCGCTGACTTCTTCCCTGCTGGTGCCCTCCTCCATTTCCAGCTGAATGGATTCACTTCCTTTTAAGGAGCCGCAGGTATAGGTATATGTGACATCCCTATTCGTACCGTCTTCATATTCCATATGAAGGGTGATCGTATTTTCCTGATTTGGTATCAGACCGATCAGCTGATATTCATGCGTCGTAGCATAATCACTATTTAATGTGCGTGTGAAATCCGCAATATTTTTATTCTCTACATGGATCGTATAGCTGATTTTCGCACCCTGTGTGCTTGTAAAATACGTATACATGGAAAGCGTGTTTGTGCCAAACGGATTATAGACCATCAAAGCATTATCTTCGCTGTAGCTGCCCTCCGCAATCTGATTGTCTAGCGATTCACGTATGGCATTCTGCTTTTCCACATGATAGATATCCTTCACTGTTGTCTTGGCAGAAGCAATGCTGCCAGTGGTATTTGTTGTTTCCGGTTTGGTCAGCCAGGCCACCAGACATAGCGATACTGCCGCAATCGTTAAAATAATTGCACTTTTTTTCTTTTTGTTCTTCATTTTTATCACCGCTGTTATTGTATCAATGCTCTGTGAATATTTTCTGAAGCAGCTGTGAACGCTTTTCAAAAATAACGGCAATACCATGTGAATTCAGTGACAGTAAAAAAGACAGTCCGAAGGGACTGCCTCAGATTGTTGACAAAAGCCTATACCTTTTCGTAAGGACATAGGCTTTTTATTGTATATAGGCAATTTTCGAAATGAAATTGTCTTTTTTTGTATATTTTGAAGGATATATTGAATTTTTTGATG
>NZ_JANGCA010000140.1:0-1637 GCF_024463855.1 Clostridium sp. DFI.1.208
ACTTTGGAGACGGTTCTCGCACGGAAGGTGGAGGAATCACCGACACGCCTTGCGGTCGTACCCTCACGACTCAGACGGATGCCTCCTTCATCCTGTGAAGCACCACCTGAGCTGCCGTCATTTCCTTCGGCAGGAGTTCCGATATCGATCCCTTCATCACTATCCATGCCTTTACTTGATGCGCCTATATCTGTGCCATCTTCCATCGCACTATCATACCCTCCATCTGTAGAGACTGATGTCGGCGTATTTCCGAAGCCATAGGTTGGATTGCTCTTATTGATCGTGCCGGATGCGCCACCACCTGCTGGATTCGAACCTCTCCAGTAGCTCTTATCCATACCTGCTTTGTCCAAAGCTAGGGAAGCATCTCCTTTGCTCATATCACTGATGTCGATTCCATACTTCCTCGCTGCACGCGCCTGTTTCTCCGTATGTGGTTCGGAAAAAGCTCTTGGCGGGATGTTTCCTGCACCTCCGGATCCCGAACCACTTCCGGGACCGTTTCCCGGATTGCTTCCCGGATCATATGCGCCTGTCATAGGATTGTTGGAACCGATACCACCTCCATCCGGATAGTTCCCGAGCGAGTTCAGGCCCAGCATCCTGCCGGCTCCATAAGTCCCCAGAGCTGCCGCTCCTGTGGCCATCCCGATTCCTTTTTGTCCGATTGCCTGTGTGACTCCTTTCAATGCGCTCATCGCCTGGAAGCCCTGCATCGTCATGAAGAGTCCCATGCCATCCCCGCCGATGAGCTGAGCGACTTGACCGGGACCGACCAAGACAGCCAGCATGCCACCCAGGAAGAAGATCCCCTGGCCGACGATGCCGAAGTTTTGTACCGTTTTAGAAGATGTGACAGCCAGGACAAGCAATAGGATGATATATTGCAGGACGTTCGAGATCAGATCAGCACTGATCAGTTTGACCCATAACCCGAAGCTCCTGTCGTCCGGATTGATGATCCCGGAAATCGGATAGGGAGATATCAGGATCTTGACCGCGATGGAGATCATCCTCTGTGATATCTGTATCGCCATCAGTAAGAACATATAAGCGCCGCATACCCCTTCTACGATCAGAAAGATCAGCATGGTGGTATCCGGAAAATAGATATAATCACCGTCAGCTCCGATCAATGCGGAGGTGATATTGAAGAAGCCTCCTACAATCGGTACGCCGTCGAACCAATGATCCATACCGCCTTCCGTGGCGTTGATGTCGATCAGCTGGTAGGGAGGATATTGACCATTGCTTGCGGAACTGATAAAGATCTGGGAAGGCATCCCTTCATATTCCTTATACAGCTTGTCAACAATCTCCTGTTGAAGCTTGTTGTCTGTTTTTGGCTTCGTAGTCGCGAAATTGTTCTCTACTACGAAGGAATCCGGAACACTGTCCATCACGACGCTCGTAAAAGCGGTGAATTCTTTGATCACCAGCGGAGTCATGGCAACGACTAAAACGATTGCGATGATACGGAAGATCATCCGTAATCCGCTCAGCTTCAATACATATTCTTCATCGATAGTCGCTTTCAATAACATCGTGAAGGCTCTGAGCAGGGTGAACATCAGGAGGAACATCATCAGGATGTCCCACCATTGCCACACCGTTGAATTTGAGCCGATATCGAA
>NZ_JANGCA010000141.1:0-1624 GCF_024463855.1 Clostridium sp. DFI.1.208
GAAAGACAACTATATTAAAGTCAAGTAGTAATTTATGAAAAAGTATGAAATATAAAATACTTGAAAATATAGTATTCGATCTTTGAAATTGTGAATGTAAATATGTTGAAAAGAACTATAGTTAAAAATAGCTCATTTCAATAAAATATGGTTTGTTCAAAGTTTTGACTATTTGAGTAAATTTATATCGAAAGATAGATTGTTTGTTTCGAGATGATAAATAATCCTCAAAAGTTTTCTTACACAATGACCTAAAGCACAGAGGTGCCCTTTACCTTGACTTCGTTTTAAATGATAGTAATTATTGAATGCAGGGTTATGACGAATTACAGGAATAATGACTCTATAAAGTGTTGTTCTTAGATATTTGGAACCTTTCTTGGTTATGGCTGTTTTATCAGCTGAAAATTCGCCAGATTCACTTATATAAGGATTTACACCTGCAAATTTAATTACTTTTCCTGCATTTGAGTATTTACTTATATCACCAAGTTCGGCTAAAATAGAAGTACCGGAAATCTTTGAGATTCCTGGTATTGATGTGATAGAAGAATCTTGTGTGATGGCGAGTTCTTCTATTTTTTTATCTAACTCTTCAATTTGAGAGTTGATTAAATCAATACTGGAAACAATTGATTGAATAATAAAAGAAATAGAAACATCGTGAATACCCACTGAATTTGAAGCTAGCTCTTTTAATTCTTCTGCTGTGAAGGAACTACAGTATTTAAAACATTTTCTTAAAGAACGAATGTCTGTATGTGCAATAGTATAGGCATCGCCGTATTTTCTTAAAATATTTAAATAGGTAATGGTATATCCATTTTTGAATAATGTATTAAATTCAGGGAAAACGATATCCATATGTCGTTGAAGGATGTTCTTCTTACGATTCATTTCGATTGTTAATTGGATACGATAACGAGTTAATTGTTTCGCTTCGTTTAATTTCTCATCTTGAATAGAAATGATACGATAGTAGTCTTTATCTAAGAGAGCTTTGGTAATTAACAAAGCATCTTCTTTATCACTTTTAACTGATTTTAAAGAAGCTTTTCTAAGATTCTTGGTAGTGATAGGGTTGATAAGAGCTACTTTATAACCTTCAGCCAATAAACTACTTTCTATAGTGAAGTTATAGTGCCCTGTATCTTCCATGCCTATTAAAAGTTCATCTTTAGCGTATTTATTAAGTTCCATATAGAGTTTTTGGAATCCTTCTTTATTATTTTTAAAGAAAAAAGGCTCACATAAAGATTCGCCAGTAGAAGCATCCATGATAAAAGCAGCATGTTTATATTTGGCGATGTCAATTCCAACAAGTTTCATAATTATCAATTCCTTTCTTACAATGATTTGTGATTGTGAAATTGAATCCACTTCAAAGATATCAAAAACCTGGTGTGTTTAGAATTCAAAAGACTCATACAACTAATAATAAATGCGATACAAAGAAGTGGTAAGATCCTTTCTAGAAAGTCAAAGCAATAAGGAGTATGACACAAATCCACATTCACAATTACACATTTTATCACAACCTGAAGTGATACCAAATAATTCAGGTGGAAAGGAGAACTGGTATATTAAATTTATTACTCATTATATGAGTAACTTAAATATACCA
>NZ_JANGCA010000142.1:0-1624 GCF_024463855.1 Clostridium sp. DFI.1.208
GCTTCCTGTCTCGAACACCAGATTGCTGTTGATATTGATCTGGACGCTTCCCTCTGCCACCTTGTCATCCATCATCTTCTGGATCTCTTCCCGTGTCATTCCCGGAAGATAGCCTTCCTTCGCATCCCGCTCTCTTGCCAGACGATCATCCTCTGTGTTCCATGATCTTACAAACAGGAATCCTCCGATACAAAGGCACAGCACCAGTAGTAGAAGCAGCCACTTCTTTTTTCCTTTTTCTTTATAGTCTTCTCTTTCCTTCATCGTTTTCCCTCTACTTCCTATTTCTGTATGATGATATCCAGTTCACTGCCGGCCTTCCCTACATACTCACGGTCCTTTTCCCGATACCCTTCAAAATACACGATGACCGGATACTTCCCCTTTGGCAGATCGACATCCAGCTTCGCTGTCTCGATCTTGTTCCCCGGCTTGATCGCGCCACTCTCATAGATCAGCTCTCCCAGCTTTTTGTTCTCATAGCGATAGATCTTCACGATCATCAGATAGCGGTTCTGCGGACTGTTCTCGATGCGCAGGGTACCTTCACTTCGGCCATCCGCAAATACCGGCTGCGTATTGATAGAGATCATGAACTGTCCCTCGTCCACCTTGTCATCCATCAGCTTCTGGATCTCCTCTTTTGAAAGACCATCCAGCGTCCCCTCACTCTGGTCCGGATCCAGCCACAGATCTGTTTTTTCCTGTAAGAACCATACACTGCAGCCAGCGACCACCAGCAGAAGCAATAGGATCATCGGCCACGCTTTCTTCCCCTTCTTCTGTTTCTCTTTTATCTCTTCCATTCTCTCTCCTTCCATCGTACCTTTGCATAGGGAAGGAATCCTTTCCTTCCTCATGTAAGAGCACGATGTGCTCTTATGTATGTGATCTCCTTATGCTGCAGGTGCTGCCTCTTCCTTCTGTGCGATCGTATAGACGACGTTGAATGCCAGTTCTGCCTTAGCTTCGATAGCAGCATCGATCGGTGCCTGTGTTGGTGCTCCCTTGATGCCAAGCGATTTGTCAGTACCCTTTTTCACTACGAATGTATCATCCACCAGTTTGTTCTCACCATATGCAAGGTCCTTACCGGCGATCTGAAGGCTTACCGTCTTCATGGCATTCTCCTTTTCTTTTTCCGTACTATCCTCGGTGATCGCAGTCTTCGTAGCTGCGATACCAGTTGCATCTGTCAGTGTCCATTTACCCTTATCTGCATTCTGTACGGTGATATTTTTCAGTTCGACACCGATCTCGGAATCACTTGCGACCTTGATCTTATAATCTCCTACCATGAAATCATTCGCTACTGCACCATCCTTCTCTCCTTTTACGACTGCAAAATCGATACGGATCGGCATCGTAGCTTTCAACTGCGCCAGCTTCTTACTGGACAAGGTTGCCCAGATCTCACCATTCTGATCAGATGTCCCGTCTGTGGTATCTACATACTTCGTTTCGTTCTTTTCTGCTGCTGCGATCGGTGTGATCATTGCCATCATCATGGCTGCCATACTCAGTGCTACTAATTTTTTCATTTTCTTTTTCTCCTTTTCCCTCCCGTATCTTTTACATCCCCGGGGATCTCTCTGGGATACGTTCTGTTTTTTCTCTTACTTCT
>NZ_JANGCA010000143.1:0-1579 GCF_024463855.1 Clostridium sp. DFI.1.208
TGTCTGAAAATGAATTTTTCAATGATGAAAAAGAATGCAGATTTTACATGGAAACCAAACTCATACAGTATATCCATAACTACATTACCAATGAGGTTACGGAGTTAGAAGAACTTATGGAAATCAAGCAGTTGATACAACGTCAAAAAATAGAACGCATGATGAAAGTACATAAGGAAATGCGAGGGTTAGACCGATACAGAGAACAGCCCAAAGAGTATAAATACCATGACCCTTATGATGACTGGATATTCCGTCAACTTGCGGACATAGACAGCAGAAATAACATTCCCGACACTTCGCCACAGTTAGATTTTGATGAAACGGACTATGAAGATTATCTGAAAGAGAAATGGAACAGAGGTCTTTAATTTTCCTCTTGAATGAAAGATACAGCAAACAAAAAGCCCAGTAAAGAGTGCAAAGCACCACCAATGGTGGCAAGGCTCTTGACAGGGCTTTTTCTTTTCTGTGGTTGGTAATCAAGAGGAAGAAAGAAAAAGTGTGTATTTTTCAAGACAGAAAAATGTCAAGGGGGGTGTGCTGATTTTTGTTGTGGCGGATATATGGAACTGTTATAATATGGATATGTTTAAATTACGTTATAAGCAAGAATATTCTGCTGATTTGTCAAAAAACATCATTGCAACTGCCAGTTGACATATTTCCATATCTAAATGGTGGCTATGCAACTGATAATATTGCTAAAATTACACCATGAAAGAAAGGAGTGTTAGCTAATGAATATGGCAGACAGAATACAATATTTAAGGAAATCAAAAGGAATATCACAAGAGGAACTTGCGGATAAAGTTGGAGTTTCAAGGCAGGCTGTTTCCAAATGGGAAAGTGAACAAAGTACGCCTGACTTAGAAAAAATAATTATAATGAGTGATTTTTTTGGAGTAACAACTGACTATATCCTAAAGGGAATTGAACCAGTAGCAGACAAAGAACAAAAAAATAAAGAGCTTACGAGTAAGGTACTTTATATATCATCAACAGCTTTTGTTGCTATTGGGCTGTTTTGTGCATTTGGTAATTGGTATGCAGAACAAACAATGGAAGCAGTTTGGGGTTCAATGATTATTCAAGCTATAGGGATTGTTGGATATTTTATAGCGAGAATACTATCGGAAGAAAAATCCCCCTTTTATGTAAATTGGCTTAATATAATCGGAGTTGCTTTTATGCCTATTTCTATGATTACAGGATATATTTCAGGATTGGTTTTCAAACTAGAAGGGTGGATTGCACCTTATCCGATAGGAATATTTCATACTTTAGTTTTCGTGTTAGTATTCTTTGTAGTTGTGATTGCAAGCTATATTATTCTAAAGAAACAAACAAAATAGTGATTACCTTTATTTTGCAAAAGCAGTTAGTCTTAGGATTGACTGCTTATTAATAAAAGACACCACTTCAATGTGTCAATGGTGTCTTTTTAGTGCTATTTTATCGTCATATCAAGGCTCGTTCAATCGTGGTATATTCGTGGTAAAATGAGTGTTTTTCTATACTTCGAAATGCTTGAAAGTGTAATATTTATAGGGATAATCAAAAATCAGATATAAAGTTT
>NZ_JANGCA010000144.1:0-1531 GCF_024463855.1 Clostridium sp. DFI.1.208
TAGCTCTAACGCATGACTTGCGTTTGAATTTCATTTTAGTTATCGTTATACCGAGAATATTGTTTTCTCAAATAATTGACGTTTCCTGTTCAGTTTTCAAAGACCGAAATTTCTATTTCGTGCGCCGCTGTTTCTCATCAGCGCTCGTATATAATACAACACATATCCCTATGTGTCAACAGCTTTTTTTATTTTTTTAACTTTTTTATCATATTTCTTTCATATGCCGCATAGAGGCCTTATTTCATCCTTTTATCTTCATCCATATAGCGCAGGTATTTATCATACAATGCAGATATTTCCCGATGCTCAAATGGTGAATTCTGTAGACGGATATCCACCATCAGACGATCTAATCCATGATGAATCGCTTTATCCAGCTTTCGGCTATACCCCATTTCTGCAGAATGCTCCTGATATTCATCCTCATCCAGCAGCGTCGTTTTCCCCGTTGGTGAAACCTTCACATCCAAATCGTAATCAATATTCTTTATCGCTTCTCCGTCATAAAGTGATGGAGATGCCAGATTGCAGTAATAATGGATACCCGATTTCCTGATCATACAGATAACATTGTACCACTTATCCGGGTAGAAGAAGCAGATTGCCGGTTCTCTAGTCACCCACTTGCGTCCGTCCGATTCACTGACGAGTGTTTTATTTGTTACTGCAACGATACGCCGCTCATTTGCTTCAATTACATAACCCTTTGCCCAGGTTCTGTGAAGACTTCCATCATGCTTATAGCTCTGGATATATACATATTCTCTTTCTTGTATTTCCATGACGTCCTCCTGTGAGTATCTATTATAGCAGATAAAACCTTGAAAGCAAATGCATACAAGTGTAATTTCCCTACCATACTATTGTATGAAAGGAGATGTATGGCTTGTACACAGAGTCATACGAGTGAACACTATGCTGACACCAAAAGACGTATTGTATATGGAAGATATTCTGGACCAGACGCTTGTTTTGAATAAGCGTGTCGCCAACGATATCACAATGATTCAAAGTGAAGATGTAAAAACCTGTTTTGAAAACGTACAGGAAAAATTGAAAGAGCATTACCAGACACTGCTGGCTATCCTGGAAAGTGAGGCAAAATAACATGGCAGATAAATCCAAGAGCTATGGCGATAAGGATATCGCTACGAACCTGCTTGTTACACTGAAACACATGAAGGCTGAGTTGAATACCTTTACACAGGAAGCAAGCAATGATGAGCTGTTTACAAAAATCGATGAGGTTTATACGTGTGTATCTACGCTGCAGCGTGATGTATTCAATATGATGACAGAGCAGGGCTGGTATAAGATGACCGCCGATTCAGCCAAGAACATTTCCAAGGCTTATACAAAATTTTCAAAAAGTGAGAGCGAGTTATCTTAATCGATAACTCCCAGATTGTTGACAAAAGCCTATACCTTTTCGTAAGGACATAGGCTTTTTATTGTATATAGGCAATTTTCGAAATGAAATTGTCTTTTTTTGTATATTTTGAAGGATATATTGAATTTTTTGATGACT
>NZ_JANGCA010000145.1:0-1474 GCF_024463855.1 Clostridium sp. DFI.1.208
CAGATAGAAGCTCTCCCCATCTTTCAGCTTCTTCCCCAATACGGTGATGCTCGTATCCTGCAGATACTCTCCCAGTGTCAGTGGATAGGTATCCGCTTCCTCTTTGATCTTCTTTCCTTCCAGGAGTTCACAGTCGATCATGTAATTCTGCCATGCGAGCTCACTCATCACACCCTGCTCTGTTTTCTTCATCTTTCCATCCTTGAAATAGAAGAACTGCGGCGTGCTTCCGCTGAAGGCAGGGATGAGCTTCTGGATATCCCGGAAGGCCTGATCGGTATCGGAAATCTTGTCTCCCTGTTCATCCAGCTTCAGCTCCACGATATCGATGTCCTCATGGGTACGGGAAAAAGGAAGGATGGTCCGTTCCATCAGCGAACAGTCGCTGCAGGAATTCTGGGAGACCATGAGGATGAAGGTGCTCTTATCCCCGATCTTTCGCTCCAGCTCCTTCAGCCTGATCTGATCCAGCTGAACATCCTCTTTCGTCAACAGCATATCCGAATCGCCGCAGCCACTCATCACCAGACACAGACTCAAGACTGCCAATAATTTTTTAAACATCCATATCCCTCTTCCTTTTTCAATGCTTGAACCGTTACGCTCACAGATCAGCTTCCTGACAGGTTTTGCACTTCCCAGTAATTTCCACAAATCCTGTCTTTTTATATATTGTCAAATCTAGCTTTTCATGGTACTATCTCTACGCCTACAGTAGTTTACTGTACGATCCTGCACGCTGCACTGACTGGAATATATGAGATATCCAGTTTTTTTATTTCCTTCCTCAGCTGTTCCTCACTCGCATGAGCATAGAGGTTTTCAGTGATCCCAGTAGAAGCATGGCCCAGCATAGCGGAACAGTATTTGATGGGGATACCGGCCTCCAGTGCTCTCGTCGCAAAGGTATGCCGCAGACTGTGGAAGTGGATGTCGTGGATTTCCAGCATCCTCAGCAGCCTGTGCATATGGTAGGAGATCCTTCTGGGCTCCATGACGGTGCCATTTCGGGTATGAAACAACGGCGCTTTCGGATCCTCTCTACGCTCCCGCGGCATCGTGTCCAGATACGTCTTCAAAGCCTTATAAAGTGCCTCATTCATCGGCACCTTGCGCACTCTGCTGGATTTTGTGCTCTGATAGATGAGCGGACAGCAGACCGTTCCGTCTTCCTTATAGGTCATCACGCGATTCAAGGATTCATCCACCTGGATCTGTCGTTTGGACAGGCAGATATCCTCGATACGTAAAGCACTGACTTCCCCGATCCGCAGTCCCGCATGGATAGCGAACAGCACAGGCACCATAGAATTCTCCTTATATACCGGTGAGATGGCCGTTGTCAGCCGTTTCTGTTCCTGCACGTTCAATACGCGGACCTCCTTCTTCACCTCTCTTGGATATTCCACACAGCGGCAGGGATCATAGGAGACGATGCCCAGCTGGATCGCCCGTTTGAAGGAGAGCTTCAGGA
>NZ_JANGCA010000146.1:0-1473 GCF_024463855.1 Clostridium sp. DFI.1.208
GAAGCATCTGCACTAAGTGTGGGTAGAAATCATCTAAGCTCATAAGATAGTTTGATTTCATAGTATAACCGGGAACATACGATCATGATCATATCGATAAGATTCTGTATATTCCTGAATCCATATGACTTTCGTATCAACACTTTGATCTTGTTATTGATGGATTCTATACGCGCATTCGATAATCCATGTCTTACGGTCGCAATGATCGCTTCTTTATGTCGTCGTATCTTTTTGCTTAATTCCACAAATGGTTTCAGCTTGCTTCGACATGCCCATGACAGCCAGGCTTTCAATTCTTTCTCTATCGTTTCCTTGCTGCACTGAAACACTTTTCTTAATCCTTCTTTCAACTGATAGCCTCGAAACATCCTTGGATACATAGCCTTGATCTCATCTAAACAGGATTGTTGATGCTCTGTTAGATTCTCAGGATTCTTGCCAAGTGCATATTTGTAGCTTTTACCATGTTTTGCTGTTTCCTTTCCTTCTTCTCCCTTTCTGGGACGGCCTCTTTTTCGCTTTGGCTGGGTTTTCTTTTCCTGCCTGGCTTCACGCCATACTTCTTTTCGCAGTTCATCCATGCAGTCGATCGCCCATTGAACCACGTGAAATCCATCTATACATCTTTCGCAGTTTGGAAGCCATTCTTCAATACAGCTTTGGATCCATCTGGCTCCATCCGCTGATACCAGCTCAATGGATTCTCTCTGCTCCTGTGTTAAAAGGGCAAAGAAAGAACTTAACACTTCTTTCCCCGTGCCTTTGCCTACCCAGATCACTTGATTCGTATCGTGATCCACAACGACTGTGACATATTTATGGCCCTTGCGATAACTCGTTTCATCAATACCGATTCGTCTCAAGTTTTTGAACCGTATGGAACTGTCCGGTTCAAGACGATCCTTTGTACGTGAAAGAAGCATACCTACAGTACGCCAGTTGATCCGCATGAGCTTCGATACTTCCGTGCGGTTGAGATGCAAAGCCAGATAAGCAGCCTGTTGTTCAAATTCCCTGGTAAAACCGGAATGATGGTGAGCCCATGGAACCTGTTCGGTATGGATTCCATGGACAGGACATTGAATACGATTCACATTGGATAGGATGTATACGGTACAGGCTCCAAAATCTAAAGCTCTCCAAGACCTGTATTCAGTAGTAGAATCATATCCGTTGCACTTTCTGCCACAGACTGGACAACGAGATCTTTGTCCTTTTGTGATTTCAACACGAATATATAGAGAAGATGAAACATGATCAAATTCTGCATTAATTATCTTGATACAATTGACATTGAGAATGGATTTTAGTAATTTTTTAAGTGCCATATGGTATTCCTTTCTTGGTTTGGTCGCTTAAGAAAAATACCATATGGTTTTCTTATATTCAAATATTCTTATTTTATACGATGAATAAAAGCGATATTCATTCTTTTGATAAAGATCTACCCACATTTAGTACAGAAGAGCC
>NZ_JANGCA010000147.1:0-1471 GCF_024463855.1 Clostridium sp. DFI.1.208
GGGAGTATCCCAAAGATTGTGTAAACCTCTAAACTGATGTAAGATAAAATTACTCGGTTTGGAGGTTTTTAAAATGGTAAGAAAAAAGGATACGCCACGAAAAGCAATAATGCGAGAGTTCATGCAGAATTACCTGAAAGAAAATGATGTAAAGGTCAAGGATGGAAATGATGTCAATGCTATTATGCGTGATATGATGTCAGTTATCCTTGAAGGCGTTTTAGATGAGGAGCTTGATCAGGAACTCGGCTATAGCAAGTATGACTATCGTAACAAAGAAACTGACAATAGCCGTAATGGCCATTCGCAGAAAACGATGCATACCAGCTATGGGGATATGCAGATAGAAGTTCCCCGGGATCGTAATGGTGAGTTCCAACCGCAAATCGTAAAGAAATATCAAAATACGATCACCCAGGACATGGAGGAAAAAATCATTTCCATGTATGCGAAAGGTATGACAACATCAGATATCGAAAGCCACATGAAAGAGCTTTATGATATCGATATTTCAGACAGCACCATAAGCCGTATCACGGATAAGATCATGCCTATCGTAAAAGAATGGCAAGACAGACCATTAGAGAGCGTATACGCAGCGGTATTTATGGATGCTATCCATTATCATGTCCGCAGCGAAGGGCGTATCGTAAAAAAAGCCGTATATATAGCTCTTGGTATTGATATGGATGGACATAGAGATATTTTAGGGATGTATATAGGCGAGAACGAAAGTGCGAAGTTTTGGCTCTCTGTGCTTAATGGTCTTAAGAACAGAGGTGTTGAAGATATACTGATCGTTTGTGTAGATGGGCTCAGCGGATTTCCACAGGCCATTGAAGCTGTATATCCACAGGCAGAGATCCAGCACTGCATCATCCATCAAATACGAAACACCACAAAATTCGTATCCTACAAAGATATCAAAGAGCTGATGGGCGATTTGAAACGAGTATATACTGCTGTTACAGAAGAAGTAGCTTTGAATGAGCTTGAAGTTTTCAACGATAAATGGGGCAAAAAATACCCTAAGATTTACCGTTCCTGGAGTGATCATTGGGCGACCTTATCCACATATTTCAAATATCCGGATGCGGTCAGAAAACTCATTTATACAACTAATGCAATCGAGGGATTCAACCGTCAGCTACGCAAAGTCACCAAAAGCAGGACTGTATTCCCTTCCGATAACAGCCTTCTAAAAATGCTCTATTTAGCCACTATGGACATCACTAAAAAATGGACGGGCAGACGCCAAGACTGGGGTGAGATCCGCTCGCAACTTGAGATCTATTTCGAAGAGAGATTGGCGGACAAGGAGATCTAAAGTTATATTTTTTATTGACATGTATAAATACTGCTGTATAATGCAGACAAAGGGCGAAGCCTATTAAATCAGCTCCGCCCATATCGTTAATTCTTATGGTCTTATATCAGTTTCTTGAGTTTACACAAACTTTGAAACGCTCTC
>NZ_JANGCA010000148.1:0-1353 GCF_024463855.1 Clostridium sp. DFI.1.208
AAAAAAACGCTCTAAATAAACGTAGGGTTTTATGATGATTGAGGTGTGCTCTAAAGTATTATAGGGTTTCAAAAAGGCAGTGCAAATGTCAGAGTATGAACATGCACTGCCTTTTATAGTGTCAAATAACATCTTGTGAGAAAGACTACTTTTTATATTTACCTCGCTTATGCCCCTTCATTTTTAATGGTATATCGAAACCAGCCATATTGGGAATAGCATCCTTGTTCATACAGTACATACAGCGGTTTCTGAATCTGGCAAAATTGACATATCCATTTCCTGTTTTCTTGATCAATTTAACAATGGAGTTTCTTGATTCCATAATGCCGTTGGATAGACGTCTGCCATCAACCACTATAAAAGAATGAATGATTTCGTCATGCCAGTTATTCAACATATGGAGGATTTCAACCATTTCAGGTATTCTACAATCCTTTTTCATATTCATAAAATCTGAAAACTTTTCATCTGCATTCTTGTGATCACTGGTCATGTTAAAAACTGCATAGGAGTCTTTGAATAAATACGCCTCCTTAAGTTCACTTGAAATATCTAAGATTAGATCAAGCAACTGGGGATAATTGATATATCTGCGCAATCGCTTATTATATCTACGTTTATTTTCTCTTACTTCTCCGGCGAGTAATAGCCAATGGAAATTTTTAAGTAAATAGTAACCAACAGAATCAGACTTCTTCCCTTTCATGATGCGAATTCTGACCTTGTCTAAAGCGGCATTGATATTCTTCATTACATGAAACGAATCAACAGCGATAGATGCATTTTTGAATTTTATATGGACAATATCACGATAAACACTATACATGTCCATAATGATATATCTAACATTGTTTCTCTCTTGATCAGAGATTCTATCAAAGTAATTCAAAAGAGAATATTTTTTTCTATCGGGCAACATATCTACTATTTCATGAGTTTTAAAATCTAGAAGAATGCAGACATACTTACTGTGGTTATCCTTCATTGCATAAACCTCATCAATACAGATGATTTCTGGCAAAGTGCTTTTGGGTATCCGTACATAATGATCAAATATCTCCTGTACTTTTGTGGGCGATATGAAATTATGTCTGGCTACACTGGCAAAAGTTGCATTAGATTCCTTAAGCTCCTGTAAAGTATTGATAATCGTTAAATTACTTAAAGAATGACCTGGGGGCACAAAAGGGTTATCCTCATAAAAAGTTTTCCCACACTGATTACAGACAAGACGTCTTGCATGGTATTCAATCACACACTTTTTATGATTTAATGCGGAGTGCTTAATACGTTTGATTTTGTATTCTTTTATGCGTGAAGAAGGTGTACCACAAATCGGGCAATTGCAGG
>NZ_JANGCA010000149.1:0-1294 GCF_024463855.1 Clostridium sp. DFI.1.208
CTTGTATTATCCATTATCGTGCAAGACGCTATGTCTGTACTGTTTGCGGTAAAACTTTTTTTGAATCTAATCCCTTTACTCCTGTCGGTAATATAGTCAGTAATCTTACGTTATTGAATGTCCTGAAAGAACTGAAAGAATCCAATTCAACTTTCGCCAGTGTGGCACGTCACAATTATATTTCACCTACGAAGGTCCAAGAGATTTTCGACCTATATGTACGAATCAAACGTAAATCTTTTCCTGAAATTATATGTATTGATGAAGTTTACGCAATGAAGGATAATCATAGTAAATATGTTTGCTTGCTTCTGGATTTCAAAACACATGAGCTCATTGATATGCTGCCTGAAAGAAAAAAATATTCTCTCCTTAGTTATTTTGAAAAAATTCCTGTATCCGAAAAATCAAATGTACGTTATTTCATCATGGATATGTACGCTGTTTACAGAGATGTTGTTCATTTTCGATTTCCCAGAGCGAATATTGCTGTTGATTCTTTTCATGTCGTCAAGAACATCAATGATGCCCTTAATGCTGTCAGAATACGTATTATGAAAGGTTATGATTCAAAATCCATCGAATACTATCTCTTGAAGAACTTTAATTGGCTCTTGCTTGAAAAGGAAGTTCGTGAAGGTAAACGTAAGTATAACAAACGCTTGAATCAATATATCAACTATCCTCAGTTGTTGGATCGTGTCCTTTCCATATCTTCTGAATTGAGGGAAGCTTATCATATTAAAGACCTTTATTTGATATTTAATACATGCAGCGATTTCGCGAATGCTGAAAAAGACTTTAATGACGTTATGATTTCAATACGGAGAACACATATTCAGGAAATGGTTGACATTTATAAAATGCTGAACAACTGGAAAGATGAGATCATCAATTCATTTATCATAGTTAATGGGAGAAGGCTATCAAATGGCATAATGGAATCCCGAAATTCCATCGTTAAACTGATCAAGAAAACAGGAAATGGTTATGTCAACTTCGCTCGCTTTCGTAATCGATGTATGTACTGTATGAATAAAGATGCCCTGCCTTCTTTATCAGATGCACAGATACCGATCAAAATGAAAGGCAAAAAACGGGGATCATATAAAAAATAGATAGCTTTATGAATAATGCTTGACATACAGAAAAGGAGTAATTTGTTCATTTTTTGAACTTTATTACTCCTTTTTGAAACCCCATGATAATTTAGAGCCTAGCGTTCACTTGCTAAAACCCCATAATAATTTAGAGCTCATTTCTACTCAACCCCACGATAATTTAGAGCCCCCTT
>NZ_JANGCA010000015.1:0-94342 GCF_024463855.1 Clostridium sp. DFI.1.208
TTTTAACTATAGTTCTTTTCAACATATTTACATTCACAATTTCAAAGATCGAATACTATATTTTCAAGTATTTTATATTTCATACTTTTTCATAAATTACTACTTGACTTTAATATAGTTGTCTTTCTATTCATTTGTTCCATTTATACTACAAAAAGAAAAGAACCAAAATTATGGTTCCATTATCTTTCTTCCTTCAATTGCTTTAATCAGAGTTAATTCATCCGCATAGTCCAAATGTCCACCCATCGGAAGTCCATGGGCGATTCTTGTTACAGTAACCGGATATTTTTCCAGCAGCTTTGATAAATACAATGCTGTAGTTTCTCCTTCTACTGTTGGATTGGTTGCAATAATGATTTCTTTAGTTTCCTCACTGATTCTGTTTAAAAGAGAGTCTATATTGATGTCCTCTGGCAAAATACCTTTTGATGTTGAAATCACGCCATTTAACACATGGTATACTCCAGAATATTCTTTTGTTTTCTCCATTGCGATGACGTCCTTTGGACTTTGTACAACACAGATAATCTGACTGTTTCTACTTTGATCGCCACAAATATCGCATGTGTCCTCTTCTGATAAATTACCGCATACCGCGCATTTCTTTAAGCCCTCTTTGGCATTTTGAAATGCATGAATCCAAGAGTCCATAGTTTCATCATCCCATTCGAGCGTTTGAAATGCATAGCGCTCTGCAGTTTTTATTCCTACACCCGGCAGTCTCCGATAGCATTCAACGAGTGCTTCAAACTTCTTAGGATACATTAGAAGCCACCTGGCATTTTCACTCCGCCTGTAATCTGATTCATATTTTTTTCTTTATCCTCAACTGCTTTTGCGAATGCATCGTTCAAAGCAGACTTTAGCATTTCCTCCAAATCCTCTTTGTTATCCACTTCCAGCAGACTTTCATCAATCGAGATACTTTCTACAGACATATTTCCTTTTACCTCTACTTTGATTACGCCACCGCCCATTGTTGTTTCATACACTTTTTCGTTTAATTCATCTTCAAGCTTTGTAAGCTCCTTTTGCATCTTCTGTGCCTGTTTTAATAATCCTTGCATATTCATAATTTTATTCCTCCGTTATTATTATGTTTTCCTGACCGAATAAATCCAATACAGCTTCTTCCTGTGTTAATTCCTTTATTTCTTTTTTTTCGATTGTTACAGCATCTATTTGTATAGGATCCGGCAGTGTGCCGGCAATCATACGGTCTTTAAATTCTTTGATAACATACTTCTGCTGATCAACAGAAATAGCAAATATTTTTTTATTTCTTTCCATCAATTCTGTTATGAAATCATGAAATTCATTTTTACTGTCCATCTCATTTATTTCATTTGCTACTGCCTGATTATCAACACATACGACAATATAGGTTTTACCACTACCTACGATACTTGCGTTTTTCAAAAGACTTCCATACTTGGCATATTTAAAATCAAGCATGAATTCAGGGATTCTCTGAAAATGTTGACTATCCTTTGCTTTCTCTGGCTTATTTGCTCCAGCAAGAAGTCCAAGAACAAACTCATTATCCAATGGCTTTAGTGCTTTTGCTGGAATCATTTCAGCATTCTTACTTATCGTATTCTCCTGTATATGAGGGGCTGCAGTCTGTATTGGTTCAGGTGTATCAAATACTGGTGTATCATACGGTATAAATGGCTCATCATCTATAGGAATATCCAGTACTGGCTTTTTCTTTAATGTTTCACGTGAAACATTATTATCTGCTTTCGCAGGTTTCTGTTCTGGTAAAGCTGCATTGTTAAACTGCTGTTTTACTGGTTGTGAGGAAGCTGACACTACTGTTGCCTGTACATCTAGCATTTGCAGTAAGCAGACCTCAAAATAAGATCCAACGTTAGCAGCACTACGATACTTATCATATGTTTCCATAAGAAGATGAATCATTTGAAATCTTTCCGCAATGGATTTTCCTTCAATTAAAGTCAAAACCTCTTCACTATTTAGATTATGTAACAAAGAGGCATCCTTTGTATATTCAAAAATAATGCTCTCTTTTAATATTTCAATAAGATCAACTGTTAATCTTTTGATATCGATTCCCTTTTCAATGAGCTGATCAATCTGATTCAATAGAGATATAGCATCTTTGCCATAGATATAACGATATAAATCTAATTTTTCCTGAATAGTTGTAATACCGTAAATTTCATTTATATGCTGAACCTGAATATCGTTTTGTGCATAGGCAATACACTGATCTAGGATTGATAAGGCATCACGCAGCCCACCATCTGCCAGCTGAGCGATAATCCGAATCACTTCTTCTTCACACGTAATCTGCTCTTTATCCAGAATTGTATGAATTCTCTGTATAATTTCTTCTCTTGGCACCTTTGTAAAATCAAATCGCTGGCAACGTGAAATTATTGTCGGCAGTACTTTATGCGGTTCTGTCGTAGCCAAAATGAAAATGACATGCTCCGGTGGTTCCTCAATTGTTTTTAACAGTGCATTGAATGCACCTGTTGACATCATATGAACCTCATCAATAATATAAATTTTAAATTTACCCTTTAAAGGTGCATACTTAACTTTTTCAATCAGTGTACGTACTTCTTCAACACCATTATTACTGGCAGCATCTATCTCAATGATATCCGGATGGCTGCCATCCTGTACCGCTTTACAGTTATCACATTCCAGACATGGCTTATGATCCGGATTCTCACAGTTTATAGTTTTTGCAAAAATCTTTGCAATTGATGTTTTCCCTGTACCACGGGGACCGCAGAACAAATAAGCATGAGCAATCTTGTGCTGTTCCACCGCATGCTGCAAGGTTTGTACTACGTGCTTTTGTCCAGCTACTTCATCAAAACTATTTGGACGATAAGTACGATATAACGCTTTATATGCCATACTTCACCTGCTTTCTCCACTGTCAATTATATCATGCTGACAATGAATTTTACATAAGAAAAGCAAATACTTTTCCTTCCATACAGTATTTGCTTTTATTTCTTTTTTAATCTTTTTTCTTTAAAGAAATCCTTCAAGAGCCGTGCACATTCATTCTGAAGAACACCTGATGTAACATCCGGATAATGATTATATCCCGGCTGCTCATACATATGGAGGGTACTCTCAATACTTCCACCCTTTGGATCAGCAGCACCATAGATAACAGTTTTTATCCGCGATTGCAGGATAGCACCAGCACACATGCAGCAGGGTTCTAAGGTAACATACAGTTCACAATCCTCAAGGCGCCAGCTGCCAATCTTTTTACATGCTTTTTGAATTGCAATAATTTCAGCATGGTTAATTGATTGCTGCCTTGTCTCTCTCAGATTATGACCTCTCGCTATAATTTTATCATCCTTAACAATAACGCACCCAATAGGTACTTCATCTAATTTTCTAGCCTTTTCTGCTTCTTTTAAAGCAGCCCGCATATATTCTTCCTTCATAAATTACCTCAAATATAAAAAAGGGCTACCACACATGATAGAGCTCCCTTAAGGCTGCTTTATTCCCAATCTGACCTAATTCAGTAGATATCATTGTAGTAGCTTATATATTATAGCATATTCTCTATTTTTTTCAACTGTTAATTTTCTTTCACATATTTCATTAAAACACATATTTGTAAAGTATTGGTAAAAGACAAATTTCTTGATTATATAAATATCAGTACAATAAAGAAAATCTCGTTTTATTATTTGGTGGTATTACTAAATACAAACTATACTAATTCAAGTACATAAAAACATGAATCGCATAAAATAACTTTTTCTTCCTTCATTAAAGATGTTTTCACTTCCATAAAAAAAACATTAAACATAGTCATAGAGTCATGATATACACTGACCTCTTTGCATTTCCTTAATTGTTTCACGTGAAACATAAAATTCCTATAAAAACTGGCATAACCATTTGCATTGACATGACCAGTTATCCAGCTATTTAGATATTAATGCAAATCAGAGGGTCATTATAATTATGGATGTTAATAAAAAAACACGATAAATAAAGGCTTTATGAGCATTTAATCCAGTATTAAAACAAGCAGTTTTCAAAGCAAAAAAAGGGTGAATTTCATATAAAATCACCCTTTTCTATACACTTAGTTCTTTGGCATTAAAATTTTTGTACCACCCATATAAGGCTGCAATTTTTCAGGAATATTCACACTTCCATCCTTATTCAAATTATTCTCTAAAAATGCAATCAACATACGTGGTGGAGCAACAACTGTATTATTTAACGTATGAGCAAAATATTTTCCATTCTCACCCTTAACACGAATACCAAGACGTCTTGCCTGAGCATCGGTCAAATTAGAACAGCTACCCACTTCAAAATATTTTTTCTGACGAGGACTCCATGCCTCAACATCAACAGACTTGTTTTTAAGATCGGCTAAATCACCTGAGCAGCACTCTAAGGTTCTTACTGGAATATCTAAACTCCTGAATAGATCAACGGTATTCGTATACAGCTTTACAAACCAGTCAGCGCTTTCCTCCGGCTTGCAGACAACAATCATTTCCTGTTTCTCAAACTGATGAATACGGTAGACACCTCTCTCTTCGATACCGTGCGCACCTTTTTCCTTACGGAAGCAAGGTGAATAGCTCGTATAGGTATAAGGAAGCTTTTTCTCATCCAGAATCGTATCAATGAACTTTCCAATCATGGAATGCTCACTGGTTCCAATCAGGTACAAGTCCTCTCCCTCAATCTTATACATCATTCCCTCCATCTCCGCAAAGCTCATGACACCTGTAACAACATTACTGCGGATCATGAACGGAGGAACAACATATGTAAATCCTCGATCAATCATAAAATCACGTGCATATGAAATAACAGCAGAATGCAAACGAGCAATATCTCCCATCAGATAATAGAATCCGTTTCCTGCAACCTTTCTAGCACTATCCAAATCAATACCATCGAATCTTTCCATAATTTCAGTATGGTATGGTATCTCAAAATTCGGAATCAAAGGTTCTCCATATTTTTGCAGCTCAACATTTTCTGAATCATCCTTACCAACTGGTACAGTCGGATGGATGATATTTGGAATCTGCATCATCATTTCCTTAATTTTTTCAGCAAGTTCAGCTTCCTTGATCTCTGTTTCCTTCATTTCATCAGCCATGGCCTGAACCTTAGCTTTTATGGCATTTGCTTCATCCTTTAAGCCCTTTGCCATCAATCCGCCAATTTCCTTACTCATAGCATTTCTTTTGCTACGCAGTTCATCTCCTCTTTGCTTCAGAGACCGATTCTCCTTATCCATAGCAATCACTTTATCAACAAGCTCAATCTTGTGATCCTGAAATTTTTTCTTGATGTTTTCTTTAACAATTTCAGGATTTTCGCGTAAAAATTTCATATCAAGCATAATCATAACCTCCTAGAATATAAAAAAGAGGTATGTCCATAAAGGGACGATACCTCGTGTTGCCACCCTTTTTGATATATCTATATAGATATACCCACTCATAGCTATAACGGTGCTACCGTAATCAACTACTCATAGTTCATTGATTCACTCAAAGGCGGATTTCATAAGCAGCTATTATAACTCACACCAACCGTTATATCTCTGAAAGTAGTCTGCTTTATTACTTGACCTTTTCAACGTTTTATTATTTTATATCATTCTTCTACAGGATTGTCAATTATCTCTTCTGCATTTTCCTCATTGTTTTCTGAAGTGTCACCGACAACTTCATCTTCGGGCTCTTCTTCCTTTTCAACGATAGCTACCTTGGCAACAGACTCCTCATCTGCGACATTGATCAGCTTAACTCCCTGTGTATTACGGCTGTAAATACCAATATCCCCAACAGAGATACGGATAATAATACCGGAATCTGTAACAATCATAGCATCCTCATCACCATTTACAGCGCGAACAGATACCAGCTCACCGGTTTTATTGGTAACATTGATCGTCTTAACACCCTTCGCTCCACGTGTTGTCAATCGATATTCTTCAATTGCTGTACGCTTACCGTAGCCATTCTCACTAACAGCCAGCAGATGCGTTCCCTCTTTTGAAGTAGCGGCTCCAACAACGATAGAGCCATCCACATTAAAGCCCTTCACACCACTTGCTGTACGTCCCATAGCACGGATATCATCCTCATGGAATCGCACTGCCTTACCATTGGAACCGGCAATTATAATTTCATCATCTCCGGTAGTTTCCTTCACTCCGACCAGCTCATCAAATTCGCGAAGCGTAATAGCTATTTTTCCATTCTGTCGAATGGAATCGAATTCACTCATCGGTGTACGTTTCACCAGACCGTTCTTTGTAACGAACAGCAGGAAGGAGGATTCACTATCCGGACGAACAGGAACAAGTGCACGCACTTTCTCTTCCTTATCCAGATTTAACAGATTCACAACCGGAAGACCCTTTGCCGTTCTTCCTGAATTCGGTACCTTATATCCTTTGATTCGGTAAACCTTGCCAAGATTGGTGAACAGCATCAGATAGTCGTGCGTGGACATCGTAATCAGCAGATCAACAATATCATCCTCATTTACAGACATCCCCTTTACACCGCGACCTCCACGGTTCTGTGTACGGTAGGTGTCAGTCGGCATACGTTTGATATAACCGTTTGTTGTCATCGTGATAACAACATCCTCAACAGGAATCAGGTCCTCATCCTGCATATCATAATCAGCTTCACTTATTTCAGTACGACGCTCGTCACCGAAGCGGCTTTTAACCTCTGTCAGCTCATCACGGATAATAGCAAGAACACGGTCATGATTTGCAAGAATATCACGCAAATCGGCAATCGTAGCCATCAGCTCACGATATTCATTTTCAATCTTATCGCGCTCCAACCCTGTCAATCGGCGTAAACGCATTTCCAGAATTGCATTTGCCTGAATCTCTGTCAGCTTAAACTGCTCCATCAGACCTGCTCGTGCCTCTGCATCATTCTGACTGGAACGTATCAGATGAATAATTTCATCTATGTGATCCAAAGCAATGCGCAGACCTTCCAATATATGAGCTCGATCCTCGGCTTTTTTCAATTCAAATTTTGTACGGCGCACCGTTACATCGATTTGGTGATTCACATAATGCTGCAGTGCCTCACGAATACCCATCTGCTTCGGTGTTTTCTCTACCAGTGCAAGCATATTGACACCGAAGGAGGTCTGTAGCTGTGTCATACGATACAGCTGATTCAGTATGACATCCGGCTGAGCATCCTTACGCAGCTCGATGACGATACGAATTCCTTCACGGTTTGATTCATCATTCAGATAGGTGATACCTTCAATCTGCTTTTCTCTTACCAAATCCGCAATTTTAGTAATCAGATTCGCCTTATTTACCTGATAAGGGATTTCAGTCACAACAATTCTTGTCTTACCGTTCCCCATATCCTCCAGATGATGCTTACTGCGCACCATGATGGAGCCGCGACCTGTTTCAAAGGCCTGACGAATTCCGGCTCTTCCCAGAATAATACCACCGGTTGGAAAATCAGGACCCTTGATATAATTGTCCATCAGCTCCACGACAGAAATCTCCGGATTATCCATAATGGCAAAGGTCGCATCGATTGTCTCTGTTAGATTATGCGGCGGTATATTGGTCGCCATACCTACAGCAATACCGACAGAACCATTTACCAGCAGATTCGGAAATCTGGCAGGAAGCACAGCCGGCTCAGTTTCCTCGTTATCATAGTTGGGTATGAAGTCAACCGTATCCTTGTTGATATCCTTCATCATTTCCATAGCAATCTTGGACATACGAGCTTCGGTATAACGCATTGCCGCAGCACCGTCACCATCCATGGAACCGAAGTTTCCATGTCCCTGTACAAGCATGTAACGATAGCTGAAATCCTGTGCCATACGAACCATGGCATCATATACAGCCGTATCACCATGCGGGTGATACTTACCGATTACTTCACCAACGATACGCGCTGATTTTTTAAACGGCTTACTCGCTACGATTCCCAACTCATTCATCGCATGCAGAATACGGCGATGAACAGGCTTCATTCCATCACGAACATCAGGCAGTGCACGATCTACGATTACAGACATTGAATAGTCCAGAAAGGAGGTTTTCATTTCTTTTGAAATATCTACCTGAATCAGTTTTTCCTTGTTTAAATCCATGTTCCTTTACACCTCCTTAGATATCCAGTGTCGCATAGATTGCATTTTCCTGAATAAAGTCACGTCTTGGCTCAACCTCTTCGCCCATCAGCATCTCAAAGATACTGTCAGCTTCCATAGCATCATCGATATTTACCTGCTTCAGCGTACGGAAAGCAGGATCCATGGTTGTCTCCCACAACTGCTCCGGATTCATTTCTCCCAGACCTTTATATCGCTGTACGTTTACATTCTCCCCCATAGAAGCACGTACCGTTTCCACTTCCTCTTCTTTATATACGTATTCTACGCGGTTTCCCTTGGCAACCTTGAACAATGGAGGCATGGCGATATATACATAGCCACCCTCGATGATCGGGCGCAGATAACGGTAGAAGAAGGTCAGCATCAGTGTACAAATATGCGCACCATCGACATCGGCATCGGTCATGATGATAATTTTATGATAACGCAGCTTACTGACATCCATTTCCTCTCCGATCCCGCAGCCAAACGCTGTAATCATAGAGCGGATTTCATTATTTTCAAAGATTCTCTGTAAACGCGCCTTCTCAACGTTCAAAATTTTACCACGCAGTGGCAGAATTGCCTGAAACTTGGAATTTCTTCCCTGCTTTGCACTTCCGCCGGCGGAATCACCCTCGACGATATAGATTTCACATTCCGAGGCATCCTTACTGGAACAATCCGCAAGCTTGCCTGGCAGCGATGTGATTTCCAGGGCAGATTTTCTTCTTGTCAGCTCTCTTGCCTTTTTTGCCGCAAGACGCGCCTTACTTGCAAGAATCGCTTTATCTACAATAATCTTTGCTGTTTCCGGATTTTCCATGAAGAAGCGATCCAGCTGTTCGCCCAGAATACTGGAAACGATTTTTCGTACCTCTGAGTTTCCCAGCTTGGTCTTTGTCTGCCCTTCATATTGCGGATCCGGATGCTTTACCGAGATAATCGCCGTTAAACCTTCACGTACGTCATCCCCGGCCAGTGTCTCGTCTTTTTTTATCATTCCCTGCTCTCTCGCATAGGCGTTGATAATTCTTGTCAGAGCGAGTCGGAAGCCGTCCTCATGCGTTCCGCCCTCCATCGTGTTAATGTTATTACAGAAGGAATAGATGCTAGGAATGTAACCATCGTTATACTGCATGGCGATTTCCGCAAGAATACCATCCTCGATCCCTTCCACATACACAACCTCTTCATGCAGCGGTGTTTTATTTTTATTCAGATATTCCACATACTGGCGGATACCGCCATCGTATTTATACTCAATACGCTTCACGTCCGCTTCCCGCTCATCACAAAGCACCAGACGGATGCTTTTATTCAAAAAGGCGAGCTGACGGATACGGGCATTTAAGGTATCGAAATCATATTCCTGTGTTTCCTGAAAAATTTCAGGATCTGCCTTGAAGCGCACAATAGAGCCATGCTTTCCGCTGTCATTGATGATTTTCAAAGGTCCTGTTGCCTTTCCACCATCTTCAAATCGAAGGAAATACTCATGTCCGTTCTGATGTACGTTAACCTCCAGCCATTCACTTAATGCATTTACAACACTGGCACCGACACCATGCAGACCTCCGGATACCTTATAGGCACCACCGCCGAATTTACCTCCGGCATGCAGTACGGTAAAAATCGTCTCCACACCGGATATTCCAGTCTTTTCAACGATTCCCGTCGGCATTCCTCGTCCGTTATCCTCTACCCGGATTATGTTATTTTTTTCAATCGTTATTTCAATATCTGTAGCGAATCCGGCAAGAGCCTCATCGATCGAGTTATCAACGATTTCCCAGACAAGGTGATGAAGACCTCTCTCACTGGTAGAACCGATATACATACCAGGTCGTTTCCGTACAGCTTCCAGTCCTTCCAGGACCTGAATATCATCAGCCGTATAAGAATGATCAACCTTATCTTCCATTTCTTCGATTTCTTTCATCTGATTCTCATCCATAGTTCATCCTCCTAACATCTCTCGATTGTACCGTTGTTCACATTCCACAACGTGACTCTGCGATCACTTTTCATATCGTCAAGCTCCACAACATCTGTCGTGGATATAAAAATCTGCACCTCTTTCGGCAGAGATTTTAACAATTCTTTCTTCCGGTAGCTGTCCAGCTCCGAAAACACATCATCCAGCAAAAGCACCGGATATTCCTGTATGATTTCATGAATCATATGAATCATACCGATTTTCAATGCCAGCAGAACACTTCGCTTCTGTCCCTGGGAAGCAAAGCTGACAAGTTCGCGGCCATTCATTTCAAAGATAAAATCCTCTTTATGAATACCGGCAGTCGTCTGTTTCAACAGCAGATCACGCTCCTGATGCTTCTGATACTTTTTCAGCAGGGCTTCCTTCAGCTCCTCTTCCCTGTCGGAAAAGGGTACACAGCTGAGATAGCGAACCGTGATATCCGTATCGTCATTGGAAAGCTGACGGTAAAACGTCCTGCATTTTTCCAACAGCTCCTCCAGAAAGAAATGCCGCTGCTTCATGATGACAACGGATGCATCTACCAGTTGGGCGGTCAAGACCTCCAGATACGAGCGGTCCACCCGTTCCTGCTTCAGATATGCATTCCGCTCTTTTAAGAGCCGTGAAGCGACATAAAGCGTCGATACATACTTCTTACTTATCTTACTCAGTTCCATGTCCACAAAGCGTCTTCTGACGCGAGGAGAGGCCTGAAACAGATTCATATCATCCGGGCAAAACATCACGGAGTTAAATTCCCCGATAAAATCACTAACGCGATTCACGGGATTCTGATAAATAAAAAGATTTTTTCCCTTTTCATTTACTGCAACACGAATTTCCTCCGTTTTCTGTTCCTTTGCAATCAAGGCTTTAATAAAGAAGGCCTCTTCACCTTCTTTGATTAGATCTTTATCTTCACTGGTTCGATGGGATCTGGTCGTTGACAAATAAAGAATAGATTCCAGCAGGTTGGTCTTTCCCTGCGCATTCTTCCCTGTCAGAATATGGATACCGTCAGAAAAGCTGACATTTACATCTGCATAGTTGCGAAAATCATGAAGACGAAGTGTTTCCAATCTCATGACAAAGTAAATACACTGCCCTCAATTTCGATGACATCGCCTGCATACAGCTTGCGTCCTCTGCGATTTTCCTGTTCTCTATTCACTTTGATTGCCAGGGCTTTCACCGCAAATTTTGCTTCACCGCCGCTTTGGATAAAATCCGTCATTTTAAGCAGCTGACCTAATGTTATGTATTCACCGGTTATCTTTATATCCATTATAAAACCTCTTTCACATTCTTATATATTATATCATATTTAAAGGCTTTTTTGTTAGTTTTTCCTATGGTTTTCAAACTTTTCTGCATCATTTTACACATGTAATTTTATTCGTTTTTCAAACGTTGCGCTCGTGCCGTTAAAAAGGTCTACTTTTGTTAAAAAACATAGAAAAAGCAGCAGGGCTTTCACCGTGCTGCCAGATAGGCTAAGCGTAGGTTCTGACAGGAAGAACAAGCTGCAGAACGTTATCGTCATCTACTGATTTGATAATAAACGGCTTCATTTCTCCACATAGGCGGAAGGTCACCAGACTGCCGCTCAATGCTTTGATCGCATCGAACACATACCTTCCATTGCAGCTGATTTCCAGAGAGCTTCCAGTAAAGCTGGCACTGCTTAAAACCTCAGTGGAGGAGCCGACCTCTACGGATTTGCTGGATAACACGCATTCCTGCTCACTCAGACTGAATTTAATTACCGATACACCGTCATTCTTAATGAAGCTGGCACGATCAATGGCATTGAGAAGATCGCGAGAATCAATCGTCAGCTCATAGTCAAATTGCAAAGGAATCAATCGGCTTGTTTCCGGATATACGCCATCAATCAGACGCGTCTGGACAATCGTGTCATGGATGATAAACTGCGCCTTTTTGTCATTGACGGCAATTTCTACCTCTCCTTCCCCTTCCAGTGTTTTAACAACCTCAGATAGGGATTTTGCAGGAATGGTAATATTAAAGTTCAGGGATTCCTTGATATCGATGGTTTTCTTCGCAAGTCGATAGGAATCGGTAGCAACACAGTTCAGGGTGTTACCTTCACAGTGAAAATTCACACCGGTCAATACCGGACGGGTTTCTTTGTCACTTGTCGCAAAGCTGGTCTGCAAAATGACTTTTTTCAATGTTTCTTCTTTTAATGCAAAGCATTCCTTCGGCTTGGAGAAGTCGATTGCCGGATATTCATTTGCACGCATTCCGTTAATACGAAATTCTGCTGTGTTGCCGCTGATTTTTGTCAGAGAACCGTCAATCATTTCAAACTCGATTTCATCTGCATCAATCTTACGTACGATTTCCAGAATATACTTGGCTTCAATAACGATCGATCCCATATCACGAATTTCAAGTACGCATTCTTCTGATTTTGTCAGCTTTGTCTGAATGGATACATCGGAATCACTTCCGGTTAAAATCAGACAGTCTTCTTTTGCGTCGATTTTAATACCGGAGAACGCAGGAAGTGGTGAAAACGTAGAGATGGCACGGGATGCCACAGATAGTGCATTGTAGAATTCTTTTTTAGACACCTTAAAGTACATGGGTGATGCTCCCTTCTTTTATTTTTTATAAGTAAATAAACAATAATAAGTATGTGGAAAGTGTGGAAAAGATAAGAAAACACTTTGAACATAGGCTTATTTTAACAAATTTTGCTGTGGATGAAAAGTTGAAACGTGTGGATATCTTACCTATTTTATCCCCAGATTACGTTCAATCTGCATGACTGCCTGCTGAAAGGTTTCTTTTTCCTTCAACAGCTTCATCATTTTTTCATAAGAGGACATGATCGTGGAATGGTCACGATTTCCAAATTCAAAACCGATTTTGGCAAACGGCATTTCCAGATGTGTTCTGCATAGATAAATTGCGATATGTCGTGCATTGGCGATATTTTTTGTTCTCGATTTTGATTCAATCTGAGTTCTGGTCAGACCATAATATTCGCATACCGCATTCTTAATTCTCTTCGGCGTTAATTCATCCTCCTGTTTGACAACGATTGGATTTTCTTTAAATATCTCTTTCGCAAAAGTGATATCGATACGCTCCGGATTGTATAATATTGCTTTGAAGAACAGCTCATTGAGTGTTCCCTCCAGTTTTCTGACATCACTCGCAAAGCGGGTTGCCAGATAATCGAGAACCTCGTCATCAATCATGATTTCATCGCTGCGGCCTTCCATCTTCTTCTGCAGTATAGCTTTCGCAGTTTCGAATTCCGGAGAGCCTACCGATACGGATAAACCACTGGAGAAACGTGAAATCAGACGGTTTTCAATCCCCTTTAGCTCCGTGGGATGAATATCACTGGTAATGACGATCTGTTTGTTGTCGGAAATCAGCTTGTTATACATATTGAAAAAGATTTCCTGCGAGGTGCTCTGCTTCAGACGCTGAATATCATCGATCAGCAGATAGTCTACCGAACAGATCATCTCTTTAACGTCCTCAACCGTCTTGTTTTTCATCGCCTCAATCAGCAGCGTGACGAAATCCTCACTATAAATGTACAAAACCTTTTCATCCGGCTTATTTGCCTTAACATAATTTCCGATGGCATGCAGCAGATGGGTTTTTCCCAGTCCGGAATTTCCGAATATAAACAGCGGGTTGTTGAATTTTCCGGGATAATAGCATACGGATAATGCCGCTGCGTGAGCCTCCCGGTTGTTTTTTCCTACGACGAAGCTGTCGAAGGTATACTCTTTTTTTACTTTGTCTTCAAATAAGATTTCATTTCTTCTTTTAATGACAGATGATGGCTGAAGCATATCCACTTCGCTCTTTAGCAGGATCTGACAGGAGACTTTCATATCCAGTACATCAGATAGCTTTTGCTGAATCAGATCAATGGAATCCATCATAATCTGCTTGTTGATCTTATAAGGAACAACAATGGTCGCAAAATCATCCTCTATATCAAAGAGATGAGAATCTTCTTTATACCATGCGTTGAATACGGCATCATCAAAATGCGCACTTTCATTTATGAGCTGAAGTGTCTTCTGCCAGATCTGCTCAAGCTGTACCTTGGCAAAATTAGACATAAACGACTCCTTTTTCATGCACCTTATATTTTACTATAGATTGTGGAAAAATACCACGGCTATTCTGATTAAGATGAAGGGATTCAAAGAGAGCGATGAAAAGTGCCGTGTTTCAAGGAGAAAATGGAAATTATTTGTGTATAGCAGGAAAAGCATCGCAGTGATGATAGTTTTCCACCGGATAGGAGTCATGTTCTGAAGAATGTCCAGTGGATTTTATTTTCACACTGCTGTTATCCACAGGAAAACATCCTAAAAACAGGATAAATAAAGGAGTTTCTCCACTTTCCACAGCTTTCCATATGGAAAACATGGGGAAAAATAGGGTGTGGAATATATGATTCTGTGGAAAAGTGGAAAACAAGTATTGTCACTCTCCACTTTTCCATCCTTCTACACTGATCAGAAATACGATAAACAAAGGAGATGTAAAGCTTTTCTACAGTTTCCACACATGGTGGAAAACGATTGGTTTTATCATTGTGGAAGAAGCGTGGAAAACCAGTCGGCATTGTGAGGTTTTCGGATATTCGCTGATTCATGCTGTAAATTGCTTTGCAGCGTCAAGTTTTCCACCGGTTGGAGGGTGAATTGTTGAAAACTCTTTGAATAATAGAAAACTTCAGTAATTTGCAATGCGGAATTGTATTCTTTTTTATCTTCCTATATAATGAAAAGGATAAATACATAGGAAGTGATAATATGAATTGGTTTGAAAAAAGTACAAAACGCACGATTCAGCACCGTCTAGGCTCAACCTATCAGATGAGTCTGCTGCTGGAACTGTTTCTGGCGCTGCTTTCCTTTGTTTTAATTGCGGATAAGATTTCTTCCTTATCTGTGTTCTTTGGAATTCTCGCTGTACTTGTAGCGGCAAGAATTATCTTTCTTTATGCAGTCATGTCGCTGCGTATGGAAACCAGAATTGTTTACGGTATTATGCTGCTGCTTCAGGCGCTGATCTCCACCATTTTATTTTTTCATGCAAGTATCTTTATATTTGTAGTGGTTTCAACCTTTATTGTGCTGCTGTTCCCTATTTTTACACATGTCTTCTGTCGAAAAATGGCATGGATTGACAAATAAACGTATTTTCAAATATTTTTAACGAATTATTGACTTTGACAGAGTTTTTATGTATAATTTTAAAGCAATGCTCAATTTGTATAAAATGATAAAGAAGAAGTGGAGGTGGCTCTTGTGAAAAGAACATATCAACCGAGCAAAAGAAAACACCAGAAAACTCATGGATTCAGAGCCCGTATGGCTACAGTAGGAGGACGTAAAGTATTAGCGCGTCGTCGTGCCAAAGGTAGAAAAGTGTTATCAGCATAAAAAATCACCCTGTGGTGATTTTTTTTCGCTTTGTAAAAAGTAAAGGCTTCCCCTGTTTCAGGTGCTTTCCTGTCGTACGTTATTGCTTTTTCCCCTGATTTAGGCTATGATTAAGCGTATGATGCTGTGAAAGCGTATAGCAGGCAGATAACAGCATCAGGGAAGCGGAAGACAGAAAGGAAGAACTGCATGAAAAAGGAATATCGTGTGAAAAAAAGCCAGGAATTCGCCGAAATCATGAATTACAAAAAATTTTACACCTGTCCTTCCTTTGCTATTTATGTGAAGCCGCGAAAAGAAGATCATGCAAGAGTAGGAATTTCCGTTGGCAAGAAAATGGGAAAAGCAGTTGTACGTAATAAAATCAAGCGTCAGGTACGCATGATGGTACAGGATATTTACAGTTTTGAAGAGAAATTTGATACGATTATACTCGTTCGCGTTAAATATCATGAAGAAAATTATATAAACAACAAAAAACTCTTGGAAAGATTGGTTAAAAAAGTTAAAATATAAAGGTAGGCAAACTTAGCGAGGAGACAAAAAGATGAAAGATTTTTTTAGAAGCAAAAAGAAGTTTCTTCTGGTCGTTATGCTGATGGTCGTCACACTGACCGGATGTAGTGTTCCACGTGGGCAGAATGGTAAGACATATGTCAATTCTATTTACACGAACAATGACGTTCAGGTGAAGCGCGGAGAAGTTGACATTCCAGACGATAAAGAACTTCAAAAGAAGTATAAGGATTATAAGGCAGATGATCTGATTACAATCGAAAAAACAACGTTCTCTGATGCAATGGATGAAGGATGGTTCAATGGGCTGATCGTATGGCCGATTGCTTTCCTGATCAACTTTGTAGCAGATTTCAGTGATGCAGGTATCGGTATCATTGCAGCAACCTTCCTGATTCAGCTGCTGATCTTCCTGTTCTCAATCAAATCACAGGTAGCATCACAGCGTATGCAGGCAATTCAGCCGGAAATGAATAAGATTCAGGCGAAATATGCAGGCAAAACCGATGACCGCTCCAAGATGCAGCAGGCACAGGAAATGCAGGCGCTCTACAGCAAATACAAAATCAATCCGTTTGGAACACTGCTGGTAACGTTTATACAGTTCCCGGTAATTCTGGGGATGTATCAGGCGACTATGCGTGCGTACAGCGTGGTTACCGGTTCCTTCCAGGGAATCAACCTGGCTAAGACGCCGATCGAAGGCTTCAATCTAGGAAATTACTGGTATGTTGTCATCTTTGTTCTGATGGTAGCCTTCCAGCTGTTGTCTTTCAAGATGCCGCAGTGGCTGCAGGAACACAGAAAGAAAAAGATGCATGTCAAAGAGAAAAAATATGCAGAGCCTAAGAAAAAGGGCGGAAATGGTATGATGGGCTCCATGAACATGATGATGTACATGAGTACCGGTATGATTGCCATCTTCGCAATCAACTGGCCGCTGGGTATGTCCTTCTACTGGCTGGTAAACTCTCTTGCTAGAGTTATCCAAAATATTGTAATCCACAAATTCTTTATCAAAGATTAGGAGGATAACAGGATGAAATCGTATACTGGCAAAAATCTGGAAGATGTATTGAAGCAGGCTGCTGAGGATAAGGGAGTAAGTGTTGAAGAGCTCACTTATAATGTAACGGAGGAAACCTCAGGTTTTCTGGGACTTGGCAGCAAAACAACCATTACGGCTTACTGTAGAAATGATATTCGGGAATTCATGAAAGCATATCTGCAGACCTATTTCCAAGGTATTCATATGGAGGTCTCCATTGATGTAGTGGATGACGGTGAATATTTCCGTGTTAATCTGGATGCTGAGAACAACGCGATTCTGATTGGAAAGAACGGACAGACATTACAGGCAATCAATACCGTCCTGAAGTCTGCTTCTTCCAGTGAATTTAAGCGCCGGATCGGTGTACTGATTGATATCAACGGATATAAGGAAGAGAAATATCAGAAAGTATGTTCATTGGCTCTTCGGGTTGCGAAAAGCGTACAACGGACAAAAACTGATGCAACACTGGATCCTATGCCGGCCGATGAAAGAAAGGCTATTCACAACTACTTAGCCAATATGAAGCATATTGCTACTGTTAGTGAAGGGGAAGGTAATCAGCGACGTCTGAAAATCGTTTACAGCGAAGATAATGCATAAAATCAGGGAGTCATGCAAGACAGCATGGCTCCCTTTCCATATGCGAAATTTGTCGAATACGTGTTATTTTATTAAAAGAAAAGAGGATGAGTATGGAAGTATATAAAAAAGAGGCTGCTGATCTTGTAGAACAGCTTCTTACATTGCGCAAGCAGGGAAGACCGGAGGATATTCTTAAAAGGGCTTCCCGATTACTGGAAATTGCGCAGCTTCATCAGGATTCCTACTACACTGCAGCAGCATTGTATTTTCAGGCATACTATGAGTTTTCAAAAGGGAATTATAAGGAATGCCTTCAGCACTGCTTTCAGAGTGAGGAATACTGTGAAAAGAATGACTATCTGAAAATTCTTGCTTACATACACAACCTTCAGGGAATCGTTTATTCTGATCTGGGAGATTTTCTCACCTCCCTGCATTTTCTTCTCAAAGCCTATTACCTAACAATGGATCATCCGGAGTTTGAATATCATTATGCGATTATCAACAATCTGGGAACTTTATTTCATGAGATAGATTGTGAAGAAAAGGGGATTGAATACTTTATCCGGGCATTTCAGGAACGTAGAAAGCTGCATCTGGAATTTTCGCTGCATGACGGTATCATCCTGACGAATATTTTGATGGTATATATGAAAATGAATCGGGCGGCAGAGGCAGCACCCTGGTATGAAACCTTTTTGCGCTATTTCAAAGATGATGATCATGTCGTACTGACAGAGAATAAAATTATGATACGTATATTTGAATTATGGCACAGGAAGGATATAGAAAAAATTAAGCAGCAGCTATATGATTTTCTGGAGGTAGCTTCCCATACCTCTGATTATAAGAATACAGTGAGAAATTATATGGATTGTATTCAAATCTGCATATCATTAAAACTAAAGGATCAGGCTTATCTGCTGTTTCGCAATCTTGAAAAAATGGAATCACAGCATCCAAGCTCTATTAACTCTGCAAGGCTTGCGGATATCAAGGTGGAGCTGGCAATGCAATTTTGTTCAAAGGAAGAATTATTTCTCCATCTGCTGGAGGCCTATCGTTTGAACAGAAAAGCCAGAGAACAGGAGAAGCGCAATAATCTGCAAAGCATGATGAATAAAATGGATTTGGAAAATGCACTTTATGAACAGCATATTATCCTGCAGCGCAATGAAGAGCTCCTTCGCAGCAACAAGCTGGATCCCTTTACCGAGGTATTGAACAAAACAGCCTTTCGTAACCATGTGCTGGATGCAATCCGCGAAAAGCGTCCAGAGGAAAAGGGGGCCTTCTTTATTTTGGATATTGATAATTTCAAAATTATCAATGATACCTGCGGTCATCTGGTTGGTGATCAGGTGATCGTGCAGGTTGCTGCCAATCTTCAAAATAATTTGAGAGAGGATGATCTCGTTGGCAGAATTGGTGGTGATGAATTCTGTATGTACCTGAATCATATTTCCCGCATTGAGGATATAGAAAAAAATGCTTTGCGTATTATTGACAATATACGCAATTTAAATATCAGCAAGCTGCAGAAACAGCTGACAGTCAGTATGGGAATCTGTGTCGTAGATACAGAAAAGGATTTTGAAGATATCTTTATGAAAGCAGATCATGCACTGTATGAAGCGAAAGCAAACGGACGTGATCAGTTTGTAGTCTATAAAAATGATTATTTCAGTCAGATTATGCAGAAAAAGGAAAAGCGCAAGGACCGCCACGAGGTCACCGTCAATGACATTCTGCCAAAGGTATTTGAAATGCTGAATGTGTTTGATAAACGGGACGAGCTACTGGAGCAGACAATGGAATTCATCTGTCGTTCTATGAATGTAAAAAACATATTTCTGCTTCGCTTTGAAAATGAAGCATATACTATGGGCAGAGTGTATATATATGATTTGGAAAAGAAGAAGGCATCCAAGCATGTTCACATACAGACAGATCCAATTTATCTGAAGGTCTTTGATGACAGACATCTCTATTATCAGAATCAGATCAATGTTAACGAAATTCAGTATGTAAATGAATATGAATATTATCACATTCAGGCTACCATGCAGCATCAGATTTTGTATGATCATAAAATGATTGGTGTACTTGGTATGAATGATCGAAGAGTACATGAATGGAATGAAGATGATTTATCGCTGCTCCGTAATCTCTCCTATGCATTTGCGACCTATCTGATTGCGATTGAATAAACGATAAGAATTGTATTTCGGTATTGTTTTAAAGACCGGAACGCAATTCTTTTTGCTGGCGCAGATATAAAGATTTTACTATATATGAAAATTTGAAGTAAACAGTAGCATGGAAATCAGATAATATAAGAATCGTCTCATAGAAAAAGTGTTAAACTTAAAAATCATATGGTATACTGTTAATACTAATCAAAGGAGATTGATTCTAATTGCAGTTTTCTTATATGAAATAAAACAGAAACAGGGTGAAAAATATGCTTGCTAGTGAACGTCAAATAATAATATTGAAGAAATTGGAGAAATCGGGTGTCGTATATCTAAAGCAGTTAAGTGAAGAGTTGCATGCTTCCATATGTACCATACGCAGAGATTTTGAAAAATTGGAAAAAGAAAACAAATGCCGGAGAGTGCATGGTGGGGCGGTTCGCGTTAAATTCAATAACCGTCTTTATGAAAGCACAGATATTCATATGGATAACCGTATGGATATGGTGCCGGAAATCAAACGCCGATTGTGCCGAAAAAGTGCTGAGCTGGTGGAAGAAAATGATTGTATATTTATTGATGGCGGGACTACCTTTATGTATATGTGTGAATATCTGGAAGGGAAGAACGTAACGATTGTAACACACAGTGATTTAATCAGAGCAAAAGATGATTCTACACTTTCTATATTTGTCATTGGTGGAGAGAACAGCACGTTTTATAAGATGAATCTCGGCCCACTCGCTATCAAGGGACTGCATTCTTTCAATTTTGATAAAGCGTTTATTGGCTGTGCAGGAATGAGTGTAGAAAATTTAAATGTATTTACTTCTGAAGTAGGTACAGCACAGATAAAGGAAGAAGCGATAAAAAAATCACAGGAGGTCTATCTGGTAATGGACTCCAGTAAATTGAATATTTACGGGTTTTATAGTTTTGCCAATCTTGACAGCTTCAACGGTCTTATTACGGAGGAAATCAGCGATGCTCTGAATACTGATGCAGCTTTAATCATAGCGGATAAGGAATAGATAAGTAGGATAATTTTAAATCTCATAGATATCTGTTAGATATAACAGCAGAGAAAATCAGTGATGCTTCATTTGATATAGCTGGTTTAAAATAGTTATACAGAGATTTCAAATCAGTATGAAATATAATACATAGAGGGTATATATTTCTAGTGATATGATTTTCCTTATTCAGCATGTAAAAAGAAGAGAGAATAATTTTCTGGATGATTGCCGCAGATTTATGAATGTCCGGATATAAATAAGTAAAAATGTGGATGGACTAACCTTCCGCTTTTTATCATGTTTGATAACTTTAAGAAATCATAATTTGCGAAATTTTAACTGTGATAGTAATCGCAATAAAGATTTGTATTTACAGATTATTAAATACATGTAATCATAGCTTTGCACTTTTCCTTACTATTATTGAAGTTCCACTGAATTGTCTGAACTACTATGCTCAACCTTATGGAGAATCCCAAAATCTTAAATTAAGTCACAGGCAGCGATTAAAAGAATAAAGAAACTTTACTCTATCTGTGAATTATTTGAAATTGAAATCCGCTAATGATAACGGGACCTTTTTCACATTTTAATGAAGGGATAATTAACATATCTTTAGTTTTTCCAATATTTTTTTCAACATGTTTGAAAAGTATCTTTTTCAGCTGCGTTCATGCTATGAGGGAGTAGGATTTATACTGTTATTCCCTTTACAAGTGAACCCTTTACTGCCATTTTTTGTTAGAAGAGTCAGGTTACTGTTCACCAATTAACAGTGCTGATAGCATATGATGTAATATCATTTATATGTATAGTACGTTCTTTCGTAGTTTATAAATACCCTTTCATTTGATATTTTTATGAAACTTTCTTATGGGCATATATCGATTTTCATACCAATGAGTAGTTACAAAAATATTGTCTAATAATCAAAAACTATCAATATTCATTTACAACTGTGATAGATATTGATAGAATTAAATCATAAGAGGTGATGTCATATGAAATTGAAAAAGAAAGCTGCTGAAATGAGTCAGAGAGAATTGGCAAGATTTATTGATTACAGTGTATTGAAACCGGAATTTACAGAAGAAGAAATCATCAAATTGACAAAGGACTGTGTTAAATTAGGCTGTTTTAATCTATGTATCAATCCGGCCTACATGGATTTATGTCTTCCTTATGTTGAGGGTACAGATACCAAGCTATCCCCTGTTTTAGACTTTCCCTTTGGTACAAGCTCTACCGAATGTAAGGTGGAACAGGCAAAAATATTATGCAGATATCCACATATCAGTGAAATGGATATGGTCGCCAATTATGGATGGATCCGTTCTGAGAAGTACGAAGCTGTTGAACAAGATATTCGGGCAGTAGCCGAAATAGTTCATGCCGCAGGTTATGGATTGAAGGTCATATTGGAAACAGATGCATTGACTGAAGCGCAGATCCGAAAAGCCTGTCATAGCGTTGCAGCTGCAGGTGCTGATTTTGTTAAAACAAGCACAGGCTTTTTAACCGGACATGAATGTGTCGGAGGAACACCTGAAATTATACAAATCATGCTGGATGAGGTGGGAGATCAAATCAAAGTTAAAGGAAGCGGCTGTATACGTACCAGAGAGCATTTTCTGAAGCTGATTGACATGGGGGTAGAACGAATGGGAATCGGGTATAAATCCGTTCCTGTTGTATTGGGATTACAAAAGTAGAAAAGAGGAGATCACAGCGATTTGATGTATGCATTATAGATATGCGTATAGTAGAAAAACGATGAGAGAAGGGATTTCATGTATGAAGCAATCGTAAAAAATACGGTAGAAATACTTTGCCAGCTGCCTGTACCGTTTCCTGAAAGCAGACTTTTAGCGGGAATTGTAAAAGAGTACAGAGCACCTCAGCAGGAAATGTTTATGAACGATAATTATCATTACGCCATGGGAACAGCCTATCTTAAGCTTGGTATTCTTGGGGTATCTGAAAAAGCTGAAGAATCATCAAAAACTGTGGAAACCGAAAAGCAGCGTGAATTATTATCATCCATAGCAATCGTATATAGGGAAATCAGCAATTATTTATCACGCTATGCAGAAGCTGTTCATAAGCAAGCTGAATCAGATAAACAGCGGCATACAGGGGACATGCTGAAGGCTTTGTCGACACGACCTCCACAGCATTTTGATGAAGCACTTCAGCTTGTGTATATCATGTGGAAGCTTCGTACATTGTATAAAAAACATGCTGACTTGGGAAGACTGGATGTTCATCTGCGAGAGTTGTTTGAAAAGGATATGACTTCCGGCTATATGAGCGAGCAGGATGTGCTTGACTATCTGCTTTGTTTTTGGGAGCTCTTGAATGAAAATGACAGCGGGGATACATTGCTTAATGTTATGGTAGGTGGCAGAAATATAGATGGAAGTGATGCCGGCAGCAGGCTATCTGTTCTCATGCTGAAAGCAGTACAGCTTTGCAGGCAGACGGAGCCGCATATCAATGTGCGTGTACATCCGGAATTGGATCCTGCTATTTATCAGGCCATGCTGGAGGTACAGCTCATGGGGCAGGGACAGGCGACTATGTATAATGATGAAGTCATAATTCCATCCCTTATGAAGTTTGGCATCCCGGAAGAGCTTGCCTGCTGTTATGCCAATGACGGCTGTTCTGAAATAACTTTAGATGGATATAGTGGTATTGATTATGCTCATATAGATATTGTCGGAGTATTTGAATTGGCTTTTAACAATGGAAGCTGGGCAGACCGTACTTACCGTAAAAAGGTTCATTATTGGAATAACAGTGATCCGGATTATTTTTATACACCTCATGCAGTCTGTGGATATGCATCGGGCGATCCGCAGACTTGTGAGACCTTTGAAAAATTCTATCAGATGTTTTTGAAGCAGTATGAATTTCAGATTAGAAATAAAGCTGAGGAATTGAAGCGCCTTTACGATGACCGAATGAGTTTTGTGACCACTTCTGTATTTTTGAATGGAACCTATGATTTTGTGCTGGAACATGGGGATGATATTCTGGGAGGCGGTTTTCCTTTCGCAGAATATATGCTATTTTCAGGCTCTATTCCAACAGCAGCCGATTGCTTAATAGCTGTTAAATCACTTGTGTATGACAGAAAAATATATACGATTTCGGAACTAAAGGAGGCCATTCGTGTAGATTTTAAGGGTTATGAGGGAATGCGAAAACAAATGCTGAACACTCCTAAATTCGGTAACGATATCGATGAAGTAGATTTACTTGCTCGAGATATCGCTCGCTGCTTTTGTGACTGCCTGCAAAACTTTCGGAAAGAGAGTGGATTTGCTGTTATGCCGGCATTGTATGGATTCCGTTTTCTGGAGGAATCCTATGGTGTAGCAGCAACTCCTGATGGAAGACATTATGGTGATCCAATTGCTGAGCATTATTGCGCAACACCTGGAAGAGCTGTAAATGGTCCTACGGCTTTACTTAATTCCATAGCAAAAGCAAAGGAAGAAATCAGTATGGCGGTTGGAGTATGTGCAGTACAGATTACGCTTCCTCGTAATCTTGGCAATACGGATGAAGAAAGTCTGATGATTCTGGACGGATTAAACAGGGCAGCAGTTGCGGGTGGATTAAACCATATGAATATAGGAATATATGATGCTGAACTGTTAAGAGAGGCACAGCGAAATCCTGAGCAGCACAAAGATATCATTGTACGTGTATGGGGATACAGCGCCCGCTTTGTCACCTTATGCAAGGAAATGCAGGACCATGTAATCAACCGCATTACTGCTGTGAACTGATGGGTACCGTTTTCAATATTCAGCGCTTTTCGCTGCATGACGGACCAGGTATCCGTACAACATTTTTTCTTACAGGCTGTTCACTGCGTTGTCAATGGTGTCATAATCCGGAAGGATTACAGAGTAGGGTCAGATTACAGTATGATGAATCACAGTGCATTCAATGTAGAATCTGTGAAAAGGTATGCCCAAAGAATGTGCATGTTTTTCATGAAAGTGTACATATCGTTCATTTCGATCAATGTAGTTTATGCGAAGAATGTATCAATTCTTGTCCATCAAATGCATTACAAAAAAGCGGGAAAGAATATACTGCAGAGGAGCTGGCTCAGATTGGCTTAAGGGATATGCCGTACTACCAGCAAAACGGAGGTATCACATTTTCTGGTGGAGAGCCCCTTCTTCAGGCCTCATTTGTCGCAAAAACGGCTGATTTGTGTAGAAAGAAGGGCGTAAATACAATCGCTATAGACACTGCCGGCAATGTAGATTGGAAGGCTTTTGAAGCTGTTCTTCCGTTTGTGGATTATGTTTTATATGATGTAAAGGCGGCATCCGAAGAGATACACAGGAAAGCTACAGGTTTTTCAAATCATAAAATTTTAGATAATCTGCATCGACTGGATTCCTGCGGGAAAAAAATTTTTATCCGTATTCCTCTCATTCCTACAATCAATGATGATCTAAAGGAAATAGAGGCGATTGCCCAACTTGCCGCACAGCTTCACACACTAGAAGAAATTCGTATTGTTCCCTATCATACATTTGGAAGAGAAAAATATAAAACCATAGGATTATCAGAGCCTGCGCTTTTTCCTATACCCGATGACCAGAAAATCATTCATTATGAGAGGATAATACAGGCGATGCAAAAAAAGAAACATCATCCATAAGGTTACGATTCACAGCCCTTTGAAACATAGAGAAGGATCAGCATATGAGAATAAATGAAAATATAGGACCTGCTACATTAGCCCCATATTCTAATAGTTCATACGTAAATCACATATTTATGAATTGGCTGTGAATCGTAACTCCATAAGAGGTGTACAGCTAATATTTCGGGGGTTTGCCTCTATTTTCATAACGAACCTCCATATTATAATAGAGTATTGTGTCAGATACCTATAAACAAGGACAATTTGTATATCACAATTTGTGTTATACAAGGAGAAAAGCTTATGGCAGAAATGATGAAAAGAGCTTAACATCACAGCATTCATAAGGCTCTCACGATATTATTGTGTTGGAATATAAATAAGATTAAGAGATTTCAGAAAAAAAGCCATAGGCTTCACAATCATATGGCTTTTTTCTATTAAAGACGTCGTAATATTTTTATAATATGCTGTGCTATTCTTAATTCACACTGAATTGTCATCATGGTATCCTGAGCGTGTGTGAACAGCATACTGAATTCATGATGATTACCACGGGCTTCTTCTTGTATAAGTGCAGTTTGTGAATTATGTGCAAGGATGATATTATCTCTTGCCTCCTCCATCAGCTGATCCACCTTATGAAAATTTCCATCTTCCGCTTCACCCAGTGCTTTTTCAAGCTGTGTTCGTGCATCACCAGCATGCAGGATAATCTGCATGGCTATCTGTGTAATTTCTGTATCCACGTTATTCTCCTTCATTTAGGCATTGAACCTCATAGACTTTGAAAAACGGTAACCAGATTATATAATATACTGCAAATAAAATGATATACACAATCACAGCTCGCATATCCTCCGTTATCATAACACTGGAAAATGGTGCGGGAATCTGCCCAATCTGCATCATACGGTAAGGAATATTTAACAGATCCAGGCGCATAGAGAACCAGATGATAACAGGTCCTGCAATTGAGTTGAGCCAGAAAGGCACCATCATGATCGGATTAAAGGCGATAGGTGCACCAAATACAAGAGGTTCATTTATATTAAAGATAGATGGACCAATACAGATTCTTCCCATGACCTTTAATTTTTTTGCTTTTGAAAACATCATCATGACATTTAACGGAAGTGTAGCTCCCATACCACCCATAGTAATCAAAGCAGCTGTAAATACAGTTTCAGATGTAACAATATTCACAGCCTCTTTTCCAGCGGCAACCGCTTCAATATTTCCCTGAATACCGGCCATAAAGATAGGTAGACTGGCGGCATAGAACAGCCAGTTGGAAACACCTAATGTATACAATACAGCAGGGATAAGACAGATGAGAACAAAGCCGGGCAGTGTTTGTCCAAAATTCTGCAACGGTGAGAATAAGGATAAGATGAAATCAAAGATATCAAATTGAATGGTAAAAACAATGGTGGTGGAAATCAATAGAATACATAGGATAGGAATCAGATTATTAATCCATTCCGTTACAAAATCAGGAATAGTTACGTTATTTTCAAGTATATGTAATTTAGAGTATAAATTGAATATACATCCTGTAAATAAGCCGACTAGCATAGCTACAAGCATACCGGTTGCCCCCATACGGTTAAACGTAAGAATGATTTCTCCCTGCTCATTGAACTCTGGCATAGAGAACATGACAAATACAGCGATTGAAATCAATCCGGCAACAATGGTATAACGACTGAGCTTCTTTTTTTCCATACACTGGTTTGCGACAAGAAAGGCGAGAAAAATACTGATAAATCCAAAGCTGAAATCCGCAACCTTACCCAAGTCCGGAAGCGCTGAAACATAGGAACGAAATACATTGTAGAAGGAAATCAGGGAGCCTGCAAGAATAAAGGGCAGCCCCTTCATCATGGATCCGGCTACAGCAGCAACCCATGGATTTTCCACCACCTTATTCATTTTTGGTGCAAATTTATCTGTAATCCATAACATAATTTTTTTCATAAGGTATGCTCCTTCCTGTAAATTTCAAATGCCAGTGCAAGGATTCCGGCGCCGTCCAGATTGGAATAAATATCAGAGGGTATCATTGCGATGGAAATCTGATTTTCCCTGCATACTTCAGACAGACTTTTAAATGATGATGCGCAATGTGGTCCTATTAGAAGAACATCTATATCTTCCGCATATTGCTCCACAGCACTTTCACTTCTTGCGTCCACCCTTACTTCAATTCCCTGTTTTTTCGCAGCCTGTCGGGTCTTCTGTGCCAGAAACCCGCTGGACATACCTGCACCACAGCATAGCATAATGGTAAGCTTTTTCATTATAAATCCTCTCCTTTTGTCTGTATAACATGCTGATACCAGTAAAAGCTGTCTTTTTTCAATCGTTTACCACTACCATTACCATAATCATCCAGATCAACATAAATAAAGCCGTAGCGCTTGCTCATTTCACTGGAGGAGCAGCTTATAATGTCAATTGGACCCCATGGGTAATATCCAAAGCACTGCACACCGTCAAGCAGCGCCTGCTTAATTGATGAAGCATGTGCTTTCAAATATTCAATCCGGTAAGCATCGTGGATACTGCCATCATCTTCCAGTGTATCATAGGCACCAAATCCATTCTCTGCAACACAGATAGGTTTCTGGTACCGGTCCCAGTAGATATTCAAAGAGGTTCGCAAACCAAGCGGATCAATGGCCCATCCCCAGTCATTTGCTTTTAAATATGGATTTGGATAAGCACCGTTTGTTTCACTTACACTTGCTGTTTCTGTTTTTGGATGAAATACACTGTTATAATCGGAAATCCGTGTATAGTAATAAGATATAGCAAGAAAGTCCGCTGTATGCTTTATATCGGAAAAGTCACTTTCCTGCATGCTTATATGATAGCCCTTCTCCTGGTAAAAAGCTAAGGCATATGTCGGATAGGCACCCCTCAGTGCAATATCTGTGACATAATATTCCATTTGATTTCGTTTCACCGTAGCAAAGATATCCTCAGGACGACAGGATGCAGGATGTGATATTTCATCACATACCATCACACCTATCTGAAAATTCGGATTTATTTTTTTTGCTACAGCTGTAGCTCTGCCACAGGCCACGAGTTCATTATGAAGTCCCTGATATTTCGCCTCCTTTAAATTTGAAACCTTATCCGCTGCAATACCAAGGTGATTGAAGGATTCCAGTGAAATTAAGTTGATCTGGTTTACCAAAATCCAGTATGTGACTTTATTTTTAAATCGTTGAAAGCATGTTTCACAATATCGTGTAAAGAAATCAATCGTTTCTCTGCTGTACCAGCCGGTATAGCTTAATGTTAAATTGAGCGGCATTTCATAATGGGAAAGTGTAACAAGCGGCTCCATTCCATTTGATTTGATTTCATCAATCAGCTGATCATAATAACGCAGTCCTTCCTCATTCGGTTCTGCATCATCACCATTTGGATAGATTCTTGACCAGTTAATGGATATGCGGAAAGAATTCATACCGGTTTCTGCAAGCAGCTTTAAGTCCTGCGGGTAGGTATGATAGAAATCGATGCCTCTCCGCTTCGGATACAGATCGTCTGTATCCTGCATTGCTACACGGATATCATCAGTTGTGATTTCACCATTGAATTTCTTTTTGATATCCTTATGTGGTTCAAATTTATTGATATCTGCAATACACCAACCCTTACCTCCTTCCTTCCAGGCGCCTTCACACTGATTGGCAGAGATAGCACCTCCCCAGAAAAATGTTTCTGGAAATACTCGTTTGTTCATATAAAATCCTCCGTTTCTTTGACGATTGCATTATAAGCTGTAAATTCAGTAGGTTCAAATAAGAAAATGCACACCTGCTGTGCATTTCAATGATTGCATTTTTATATATTTTATGGGATAATATATATGGCGGAGAATATGGTATGCGGTGGAGCAGGAGGATACTATGACGGAGAATCAGCGATATTTGTTGAAATTTCTTGATACCACATTTTGGAAGTCTTCAAAAAAGCTAGCTGCTGAGCTTGACTGCTCCATTCGCACATTACGTAAATATGTTGCGGATATAAATATGGATACAGGCAGACAGATTATTTTATCTTCCAACCTGGGATATAAGCTCAGGGAGGATATCGAGGTTGAAGTCTTATTCAAGGAACAGTTACCGCAAACACCCTATGAACGAACAAAGTATATCATAAAACAGCTGATTGATTTCAATCAGGAAAAAATTAACATTCATGACCTTGCAGATGAGCTCTATATCAGTGAGTCCACATTAAAGCTTGATTTGAAAAGAGTCGGTAAAAAATTGTATGAATGCGATTTGAAGCTGGTACAGTGTGGGGATGATATCTATTTGGAAGGGCTCGAAAAGAATAAAAGAAAGATGGTTCGTACACTTCTGTATGAGGAATCCAGTGATAAATTCATGAATATGGGATTTATTCAGAAATCATACCCGCAGTATAATGTAGAATTTATCCAATATGTTTTGAAAGAGATATTCCGGAAATATCATTTTTATATCAATGATTACTCCATGATAAACTTAATTTTGTATATTATCATTGCAATGGATAGAATCGATCATGAATATGAATACATGGAGAAGCCTGAAAAATTATTTCAAATTAAGCAGCATGAATTCAAGTTGACAGAAGAGATTATAGCATCCCTAGAAGAGCATTATGAATTGCATTTTAATGACAGCGAATTATATGAGTTAACATTGCTGGTTATCGGAAGTGCCATCAATACAAACTTCAGAGATCATGAATTAAAAAATCTTGTTACCAAAGAATGCTCGGATATAACAGAACGCATTATCCGTGAAATGAGTGAAAACTATTTTCTGGATCTGTCCGATAAGAATTTTATTTATCGATTTACACTTCATATGAATGGACTTCTTATTCGTTGTCAAAACAGTTTTTTTACGCAGAATCCACTTACTGAAAATATACGGAACAAATGTCCGCTGATTTATGATTATGCTGTGAATATTTCTCACATTATTAAAAGAGAAACAGGTTATATTATCAATGACGATGAAATAGCATATCTGGCATTTCATATTGGAAGTGTCTATGAAAATCATAATAACGAGAAGCATAAGCTATCTTTTATTCTGTTATTTCCACAATATTATGATCTTGATATTTCCTTATCTGATCGAATTGTATCTGTTTTTCGTAAGGATGCTGACATAAAAAATATTATTACCAACGAAGAAGATATCACGAATACAGCTGATTTTATTTTAACTACGGTTTCGATTGATAGAAAACTGGATATGCCAAAGGTTATCATTACACCGTTTTTCAATAAGGCAGACCAAAGAAAGGTGCAGCTGCTGATGGATCGTCTGTTGATTGAGAAAAAGAAACAGAAATTTCAATCCATCCTAATGGAATATACAAAGCCGTCTCTATTTAAGAAAAATGCAAGCTTTCAAAGCAGGAGGAGGCAATTCATGTAATGTCAAAGCAGCTGTATGAAGCTGGAATGGTGAAAGAATTTTTTGAACATGATGTCCAGGAAAGAGAAAATTTATCCAGTACCTCATTTCATTCTGTTGCTATCCCGCATGCGACAAAAATGAATGCAATACAAACCTGTATGAATATTGTCTTGAATAAGGAGCCGGTACTTTGGGGAAGCCGTAAGGTACATTTGATTATACTCATCGCTATTAATGATCAGGATAAAAAGCTGTTTATTGAATTATATGAATTTCTATCATCTGTATTGATGGAAGATATGCAGCTGGAAGAATTACTAAAAGCAAAATCCTATTATGAATTTATTGAAATTCTTTTACAGCATATATGAAGGAAAACATATGAAAACATATATAGAAACAAATGAACATAATAACGGTGTATTTTTCTTATGAATCAATTGTGAAAGGCTGAGGATTGACAGATGCTTTGTATCCTATACATAATTTTATAAATAAAGGGTTACATTTTTTTTAATAGCCGCACCATATTGCTTGTGAACAAATAAACAAGGTGCTATAATCAAGGTGTTGAAGTGAGCGGAAAGTAAATCTGACTGTAAACATCAAACATCGATCGCTGACGATCTGCTTCTAAAGGAACAGCCTGAGGAAAAAGACGGGAATGCAAATAGTTTTTTTACTGTATTCTTGTTTTTTCGGACAAGAATTTTTTTATGTTAGGAGGATCATATGGAAACAAGAGTAGCTGTTATCGGCATCATTGTAGAAAATACGGAATCTGCAGAGAAAATCAATTCCATACTTCATGAATATGCACAATATATTCTCGGACGTATGGGAGTACCGTATCAAAAAAGAAAAATTTCGGTAATCAGTATCATTATGGACGCGCCACAGCCTGTGATTTCTGCTTTATCCGGAAAGCTTGGAAAGCTGGAGGGTGTCAGTACAAAGGCACTGTATTCCAATGTGATGGAGAAAACGGATGGCTGATTACGGATTTCTGATGGAAAAGCTGTATAAGAGTGGATGGCTGCGGGATGAAGAATTTCTGGAACTGCTTGCTCATCACGAGGATGCTTTCTTACGTAGTCAGCTTGCTGCGTATGCAAGAAAAACAGCGCACAGATATTATGGAAATAAGGTCTATACCCGCGGACTGATAGAATTTAGCAATTACTGCCGCAATGACTGTTATTACTGCGGTATCCGCCGCAGCAATACCCGTGCGCAAAGATACCGTCTGGAAAAAGAAGACATACTTGCCTGCTGTAAGGAAGGCTATGGATTGGGCTTTCGCACCTTTGTCCTGCAGTCCGGAGAGGACGGGTATTATACGGATGAGAAACTCATTGAAATCATAACCGATATAAAACAGCAGTATCCAGACTGTGCCATTACACTGTCACTTGGGGAAAAAGAAAAGGAGAGCTATCAGCGCTACTTTGATGCGGGAGCTGATCGCTACCTGCTGCGACATGAAACAAGCAATGCACAGCATTACCGATGTCTGCATCCGCAAGAGCTTTCCAGTGAGCATCGTAAGCAGTGCTTGAAGGATTTGAAGGCAATCGGTTTTCAAACCGGCTGTGGAATTATGGTCGGTTCTCCATCACAGACGCTAAAGAATATTGTGGAGGACTTGCATTTCATGAAGGAACTGCAGCCGGAAATGGTGGGCATCGGACCTTTTCTTCCGCATCATGATACACCGTTTTGTAATGAGCAGGCCGGCAGCTTCACGCTGACACTGACATTGCTTTCCATCATTCGCCTGATACTGCCGGATGTTCTGCTTCCGGCAACTACAGCTCTGGGTACGATTGATCCACAGGGAAGAGAACAGGGAATTCTGGCAGGTGCCAATGTTGTCATGCCGAATCTAAGTCCGGTGGCTGTGAGAAAAAAATATATGCTGTATGATAATAAAATCTGCACCGGTGATGAAGCAGCCGAATGCAGATTATGTCTGTCCAATCGTATGAAACGCATAGGATATGAACTGGTAATAGATCGCGGCGACAGTATAAGAAAGATAGAGGAAAAACGTATATGTACAATAAACATTCACTGAAAGCGACGGAATTTATCGACGATGAGGAAATCAAAGAAACGCTGCGCTTTGCACAGGAGAACAAGCGTAATAAGGAATTGATCAGCTCCCTGATTGAACGTGCAAAAGATTGTAAGGGGCTTACACACAGGGAGGCTGCTGTATTACTGGAATGTGAGCTACCGGAGGAAAACGAAAAAATGTTTACGCTGGCAAAGCAGATCAAGCAGAAGCTGTATGGCAATCGAATCGTCATGTTTGCTCCGCTGTATCTCTCCAATTATTGTGTAAACGGCTGTGTATACTGTCCCTATCATCATAAGAACAAGCATATTCGCAGAAAAAAGCTGACGCAGGAAGAAATTCGGCAGGAGGTCATTGCTCTGCAGGATATGGGACATAAGCGCCTTGCTCTGGAAACAGGAGAGGATCCTGTTCATTCACCGATCGACTATGTTTTGGAAAGCATTAAAACGATTTACGGTATCAAGCATAAAAATGGAGCAATACGCCGAGTAAATGTAAATATCGCGGCAACAACCGTTGAAAATTATAAGAAATTGAAGGATGCCGGTATCGGTACCTATATCCTGTTTCAGGAAACCTATCATAAGGAATCGTATGAACAGCTGCATCCCAATGGTCCAAAATCAAATTATGCCTATCACACGGAGGCAATGGATCGTGCCATGGAGGGCGGTATTGATGATGTAGGCTGCGGTGTATTGTTCGGCTTAAATATGTATCGCTATGATTTTGTAGGACTTTTGATGCATGCTGAGCATCTGGAGGCAGTGCATGGCGTAGGACCTCATACCATAAGTGTTCCACGTATCTGTCCTGCCGATGATATCAATCCGGATGAATTTACAAATGCGATCAGTGATGAGATCTTTACCAAAATCGTTGCTGTATTACGGATTGCGGTACCATACACCGGTATGATTATCTCTACTAGAGAATCACAGAAAACAAGAGAAAAGGTTCTTGACCTTGGTATTTCACAGATATCCGGTGCTTCTTCCACCAGTGTCGGCGGCTATGCAGTACCGGAAAAGGAAGAGGAAAACAGTGCACAGTTTGATGTAAGTGATAATCGTACTCTCGATGAGGTGGTTAACTGGCTGCTGAAGCTGGGCTATATTCCAAGCTTCTGTACGGCCTGCTATCGGGAAGGTAGAACAGGGGACCGCTTTATGAGTCTGGTAAAATCCGGGCAGATTGCAAACTGCTGTCATCCAAATGCATTATTGACACTGCGGGAGTATCTTGATGATTATGCAAAAGAGGATACCAAAAAGCTTGGCAGTGCCAGAATAGAACAGGAGCTGTTAAATATTCCAAATGAAAAGGCAAGAGAAACCTGTACCTCCTATCTGCATTCCATCGATGAGGGGAAACGGGATTTCCGGTTTTGATATGAGTATGCAGGATACACCCAATGCAGTGCGTCTGCATATTGGAATATTTGGAAAACGAAACAGCGGAAAGTCCACTCTGTTAAATGCTATTACGAAGCAGAAGGTTTCTACCGTTTCTCCTGTTGCGGGGACTACCACAGATCCTGTAAGCAAGGCGATGGAGCTTCATGGAATAGGACCGGTGGTGTTCTATGATACGGCTGGTTTTGATGATGAGGGGGAGCTTGGCCGACTGCGTGTTGAAAAAACAGAAGAGGTATTGCAGAAAACAGATATCGCTATTCTCGTGTTTCGGGAATTAGATATTTCCTGGGAAATGAAATGGTATGCAAAATTGAAAGAGAAACAGATTCCTGTTCTCTGTATATGGAATGCAGCTACAGCTGACAGGGATCATGCAATGGATACGATACAGAAATTGGAAAGAAAAACAGGTGGGGAGATACTCGTTGTGAATGCGGCTGAGGATATGGCAGCGGAGCCTGTTCGACAGGCTCTGATTCGACTGCTTCCCTCTGAATTTACGGAAGAAACCATAATCGGACATCTGGTTACAGCAAATGATCTTGTATTACTCGTTATGCCACAGGATATACAGGCTCCCAAAGGCAGACTGATTCTGCCACAGGTACAGACGATTCGAGATTTACTGGATCATAAATGTATTGTTCAAAGCTGTACAAGCGATACACTGGAGGCTGCTCTTTCAGCACTGGCAAAGCCGCCGAAGCTGATTATTACGGATTCACAGGTGTTTCCTCTTGTATATGAAAAAAAACCAGAGGAGAGTCTACTAACCTCGTTCTCTGTGTTATTCGCAAATTACAAGGGGGACATTCAATATTTCATCCAGAGTGCAAAGGCTATTGATCAGCTGCATGCGGATAGCAAAGTACTTATTGCGGAGGCCTGTACACATGCTCCTCTTGCAGAAGATATCGGGCGTGTGAAGATTCCGGCTATGCTTAAGAAGAAATATGGAGACAGCCTGCAGGTGGATATTGTGAGCGGTACAGATTTTCCAAAGAATTTACAGGAGTTTGATTTGATCATCCACTGTGGTGCCTGTATGTTCAATAAGAAATATGTCCTGTCCAGAGTCGAGCAGGCAAAACAGGAAGGAATACCGATGACGAATTACGGAATTGCCATTGCATATATGAAGGGAATACTGGAGCATATCATCTATTGACAAGCGAAATGAATAGAGATTTTATGAATGCGCAAGCAATCATTAGAAGCCGCTTGCTCTATAGCCGGTGGTAGTTCACGAACCATATATCTTAACATCTCTGACTTCTTTTTCAGGATGAAGGCAAACAGCTGTTTCATAAGTAACTATGCTTATGAAACAGCCTTTTGCTATATGGCCTTCTTCGACGCGTATCATACCTTTTCTAAAATATGATACGCACGAAAGGAAGGTATCCGACTTGGAAACGATACACAGGGAAGATTAAAAAAACGGAAGCTTATTGAAGGTTTTCTTCGATTATGGAAATCGTAGAGTCAAGTAAAAAAAAAAAGAAGAAATAAAAGCTCCTGCGATAGGATTTTATTTCTTCTTTTAGCTTTTCAACTACTTGTATCCAATGTGCGTAAGAATCTATGGTAGCACTGCCGGTTTTTACTGTTCTGATACATGAATGAAATAATCACAGATTCTTCGTACACTGATTCTCTGCATCTTCATATCCGTGCCGGTTGCCTCATTAAACCATAATATTTTAAACCTTTCGTTTTCAAAGCTCAGAATCACACTGCTTTTTAATACTCCCTTTTTCACTGCTGCATTCTGAATATCCTGCAATGGTATACGAAAATATCCGGTTGCTCTTGTCACATCCAGAGAATGCAATGTGACGATATTCAGACTTGCTTTTGTCAAACCGACATAGCAGTATATATTACTGGAACCAATTTTCGGACGTCTGTCTGCGGCAACGGCATAGGATAACAGCTTCGGTGTAGAGGATACGATATTTCCCCATGTGGAAGCCAGATATTTCTCGTTCTCACAAAGCAGCTTTTTCAGTTCCTTTTGTTTACTTTCCTCATTCATTGTCAATGCCATTTGAAATTCCTCCTGAAGCGATGGCCTGTTCAAGAAGCACGATGCTTTCATCAATGCTGTGCTTTTGGTGAAATAAACCGGAGGTTCCTCCTGTGAACATCGTTGCACCAGCCTTTGCACAGCTGTGTATCGTTCCCGTATGAATATTTCCATCAGCCTCTATCACCTTATTCAGCTTTGCCTCCAAAAGCAGCTGCTTCATCTGTACTATGTGCTGAAGTGCTTCCTTCTGAAAAAGCTGCCCGGAAAAGCCAGGCTGGACACTCAGTTTAAGAATCCATTCAGAATGTGCTGCTAGCTTAATAAAATCCTTTGGTACCTGCGTGTCACAGCGAAAAGCAAGTACCGGCTTTGCTCCAAGTCTGCGTATTTGTTGAAAGGCCGTTTCGATGTCTGTTTCCGCCTCGTAATGAATGGCGATATAATCAGCACCATTCGCTATACAGGGCTTTATATATGGAAGCGGGTTACGGCAGGCGAGATGCACAGTGATTGGCAGTGTCGTATAGCTGCGAAATACCTTCAGCATCAGATCACCAAATATAAAGCATTCATTAAACTGACCGTCCACAATATCATAGTGAAGACTTTTTATACGCGACTGATTGATTTCCTTCATACTGTCTGCGACATGTCCCAGATCGATACAGGACAAAGAGGCATTGAAACTGTATTCTGTGGTGGATAGCTTCATGGTATCACGCCTTCAACAGCTTTTGGATTTCAACCTCATAAGGCGTATTTCTACAATTTTTCAGTGCAGAGTTCAGATAGGTTTTACTTAATTTTTTATTGCAGAGATACGTATACTGCAGACCAAGCAAATATTCAAAGATACCAATACGAACACGCTTTGCATCATTGGTAAAAGCATCCGGCATTTTCTTCATCGGCTCCAGCCGCTCTCTGATTTCCTGTATATACTCACTCTTTTTCAGAGCAAGAATACTGTACATCATTTCCATCGTATGCAGCTCAGGAGTATGTTTATCAGCTTTTCGACAGATATGCAGCATGCTTTCTGCTTTCTTATACCTCTGATTTTCCATATAGAAGTAAAATCCCTGCCTGGCCGCTGCTGCCTTTTGCTCATCCTTCATTTTCATCTTACTGAAAATCGTATCCAGCTGTGCCTCGATTTTCCTTTTATCACCTTGCATGAAATAGGAATTTAACCGCATGTATTCCCGATTGTATGGCTTGAAGGAAAAGGTGCAGGCAAACCCGTCCAGCAGCTTTTCAAATTGCTCATAATCTCTTTCTGACAGATAACCTGTCAGTTTTTTGTATACAACACGTTTCATGATCTGTGGAATGATCAACAGGATAATAAGAACAGCAGCGGTAATCAGAAATGTAAATGTCATATGATGTTCCTCCTACAATATATGCGATTTCAGATTCTCTTCACATATCCGTTTGAAATCTCCGTAATCCTCAACGGACAGTATTTCCTGCTTGAATTCATTATTGAACAGCAGAGGGGAAAGATAATCCCAGGCACGAAAGGCCTCTAAATTGTTTTTCTGAATGCATACGAGGAAAATCAGATTGACATGGTTTCCCTCCGTATCCCAGACTGCCGGCTTTTTGAGTATGATCTCCCCGATAAATGAATCGTCTGTAAGCAGATGCATCGGGTGAAGAATTGCAATTCCATTGCCAAAATAGGTGGAGCCGAATTCCTCACGCAGCTCGATTTCCTCAGCGAGATTATCTAATTGATACAGCACAGAGGCAGCATCGACCAGACACTTTTGAATCTCTTCCTTTTCTGTGAAATCCTTTACGAAAAACAGCTTTGGATCAAACAGCTTCATAATGTCCTCAACGTTTTTAAAGCCTTCGATCCGCACCTTGATTTTCTCCAGCTCATTGGAATCCGGAAAAAATGCAATCTTTGTCGCTAAACCGGATTCCGTAGCCCGGTTATCCTCGGTAGAAAAAAACAAATCATATGCATCCAGATCCAGATCATCCAGTTCATTGGAGGAAACAAAGGTTATGGATACGATATATTTTTGAAATTTATCATACAGAAACTGTTCCAGAAGAAAATACTCGGAGCGTTTTAGATTTGTGATGATACATACTCGTTTGTTGCCCTTTAAAACAGAATACTCATTGATGCTTTTATTGAAATAAATTGCAAGAAAGGCCGTTTCACTTTCTTTAATTTTACATGTATACCGCTCGGATAACAGATAGGAGAAATATGTGGCAATATCAAATGCATATGGAAAGCTCTGCTTGATATAATCCAGCATTTCATTTTTGATCTGTACATTATTGCGTGCTCTGGATATCAGCGGAACACAATGCAGAGCCAGTGATATTCGCAGGTTTACATCGTGTGTGAAATCCGTTGGATAGGATTCGTGTATTTTCTGCAGCGCATGCAGAATAAATGTATTCAGATCCTCTGATATATAATCAGTATTGCTGAAGTTACTGTGGTTGTTAATATACATGGCAAGGAAATTGATTTCTGTCTGCGGTACACGGATCAGATATTTTGTTTCAATACGCTCAAATATATTTCCTGCAATTTTGATTTCCGTGTCATAGTTTCCCTCACCGTCAATATCCTCGTCATTCAGATAAAAGAAATTGGTGATTCTTCGGATGGAGATATTTAGCCAGATAATGATATTCTGAAATTCAACATCGGAAATCGGATACTGCTTTTCCAGCAGCTCCTTCATCAGCGTCTTTCGTATAAATTCAACATGAACAGCTTCTGTATCAGAAATCAGCTTACTGGGAATCATGGGGTGATATGCATAGCTGACATCCATCAGACAGATGCGTTTATCCCGTTCCAGTCCGTCAATCCATATATATCCCTTTGTCTGAATCAAACGTAAAGAAAATTTCGACAGGGTCTTTTCCAGCTCCTTTAAATCACTGGTCAGAGTGGATTTTGATACATAGATATAATCTGCACATTTTGTCAGGGATATACTTTTCCTTTGGCTTAATAAGAAATTCAGAAGCTTATAGATGCGATCATCCCTGTAATTGATGTTGTATTCATCTGATTGCAGCTTCAAATCATTGAGATAGTGTGTAAAGCGTTCTCTATCCAGAATTTTGATCCTTGTACCAAAGGGTACCTTGGAATCAATGATGAATATATCAGATAAAGAAGCAGTGTCCTCTTTGATCGCCTTGATGTCATTTTGGATGGTCCGAAGACTAATATTAAATTTATCCGAAAAATAGTTCGCTTTATAGTACTCACCAACTTTTTCGCAAAGCTCTAAAAAAATACTGGATTGTCTTTTTGTTAGCATTCTTTTCACTATGAAACCCAAAACTGTCTGCGGGATTTCACTTCTCCTTTCCTTATGTATTCAAAACGAACAAATCAAAAATAAGTAGGCCCCACCCTATGCAAGCAAGTACATCATACCGTATTATCAATTACGAAAAAAATTGTCTTTTGCGTAATTGATACGCAAGACTACCCCTGAAATGACTTCATAATTACTCTGCAATTATCCGAAACTACGGCCATTGAATTTATTTATAATGGTATTGTAAGACGTATGGTAAGGCTTTTTGTTACAGAAAGGATAAGCCTACCACGTAAAAGGAGGAAGTATGAAAGCTTGTGTTTTAGAGAAACCTTTAGATGTTCGTATTGAAGATCTTCCCATTCCTGAACCAAAAGACGATGAAGTATTGTTGAGAATTACTGTCGCTGGAATTTGTACGAATGATGTTCGGGATTACAAAGGCTCCAAGTATACGTATCCGCGTGTTGGCGGACATGAGTATGCCGGTGTAATCGAGAAGCTTGGAAACGGTGTTGATACCGGAATGTTCCACATTGGTCAAAAAGTGGTAAATTACATTATAGATGAATGCGGAGTCTGTTACAACTGTAAGCATGCGCATGAGAATATCTGTGACGCTGCGGAAAAAGGGAAAACCTTTTATAACGAGGGAGGTATTTCCGGATACTTTGGGTTTGCCGAGTACATTGCGGTAAAGGCGCGTCATTTGCATATCGTTCCGCAGGATACACCGGATGAGCTGGCTGCCTTTAGTGAACCACTTGCCTGTGTGATCAACAGCATCAATAAAACCGGCATTCGCATGGGGGATGATGTGGTGATTATCGGCGGTGGTGTTATGGGGTTGCTTCATGTTCTTTGTGCGAAGCGGCAGGGGGCAAAGGTCATTGTCAGTGAAACAAGCGCCGAACGTCGAACATTTGCACTTGAACTGGGGGCAGATGCAGTGATTGATCCTATGGAGGAAGATCCTGTGGAGAAGGTAAAGCTGCTGACAAACGGACGCGGAGCAAATGTTGTATATAATACCACGGCGATTCCGGCTGTTGCCGGACAGGCAATCGCTATGTGTGCCAAGAGTGGTCTTGTCAATATGTTCAGCTCCATTCACCCCAATGAGCCGATTCTTGTGGATGCAGGGCGTCTGCATTCTCAGGAAATCCGGGTTACTGGTACAGTTAGTCCGACGGTGCGCTCCTTTGCACAGGCGGTTGACTGCATAGCCAAAGGAATCATTGATGTAAAGCCGCTGATTGAAAAGGTGTATGACTATACCGATGTTAAGGCTGCCCTGGAGGATGCTATGCGTCCGGAGACATTTAAGGTGCTGCTAAGGTTTTCAGAATAAGGGAGGAACGAGGATGAAAATTGTAAATGGATATGACCTGCTTGCTTATGCAAAGGAAAAAAATCTTCTGCTGCCGGCATTCAATACGACGAATCTGGAAATGACAAAGGCAATTATACAGGGCTTACATGCTGTTCATCTCCCGGGTATGGTACAGATATCTTCAAATAATCTGCATTTATCAAATCCGGAAGTGATAGCCTATATGATGAGAGAATTTTTAAAGGGGACAGATACACCGATCGGTTTGCATCTGGATCATGGAAAAAGCTTTGATGATGTAAAGGCCTGTGTGAATGCGGGCTTCACCTCCATTATGGTAGATGCTTCCCATCTTGATTTTGAAGAAAATATAAAAGAGGTGCAGAGAACAGTGGAATACTGTCACTTCTATAATGTTCCGGTGGAAGCAGAGCTGGGAGCAATCATGGGGAAAGAGGATGATGATGTAAATGAGGCAGACTGTAAAACAGATCCATCTCTGGTAAAAGAATTTGTGGAGCGCTCCGGTTGTGACATTCTGGCGGTTTCCATCGGAAATGTACATGGTCTGGATGCGGTAGCGAAGATAGATTTTGCTCTGCTGGAAAAGCTTGCGGCAGTATCTCCTGTTCCGCTGGTGCTGCATGGCGGCTCCGGTATCCCGTTTGATCAGGTGAAACGCATGAAGGACTACAACATGATCAAGGTGAATTACGGATCAGATTTACGCAAAGCATTTATTCAGACCTTTGGTGAGGCTTATGAAAAGAACCATAACGAAGCAAATCTGTATGGTCTCAGTGCCAAGGCAGTAGAGAATGTCAGCGCAACTGCCGCTGATCTTGTTCAAATTATCAACGGGTTGAAGGAATCATAGGAAGGGACGGATTCTGTGTATTATATAGGACTTGATATCGGTACATCCGCATTGAAAACAACAGTGATTGATGATAGTGGGAATATCATATACGAAAACAGCTATGGATATACAATCCTGCAGCCGAAGGAGGGCTGGCGGGAGATTGATCCAGACGTATGGATGCAGGCTGTTATGCAGGGATTGGCAGATATAGTTGATACCTTTAACCAAAAGGATATTTCTGTAATCGGGGTTACCGGACAGATGCATACCACCGTGTTTCTGGATGAAAACAAAGAGCCTGTGCGCAATGCTATTATGTGGACAGACCTAAGAACAGATTGTATGGTGGAAAAGCTTCGTAAGGAATGCCTGCAGCGAGAAGAAACGAAATATATCGCTAAAATTTTATCACCGGGCAGTCCGGCAGTGAATACACTCTGGGTCAAAGAGCATGAACCGCGTAGCTTTGCACGCATTCACAAGATCATGACACCGTATGCATATATCGTATATAGACTGACAGGGAAGAGCAGTGCGGATTACTGTGAGGCCTCCACAAGCTCCCTATATGATATCGCCGCAAAGAAATGGTCACCGTATATGCTGCATAAGCTTGGTATCACGGAAAGCTTTCTGGGACCGCTGTATGCCAGCTGTGATGTGGCAGGGACACTGCAGCAGTCACTTTGTGAACGCCTGCAGGTGACACATGATATCCGTGTAATTGCAGGAACCGGGGATAACCCCGCAAATGCGGTGGCAATGGGGATAGTAAACAGGAGAGAGCCGATCATTTCGCTGGGAACCTCCGGAGTTGTTATTCTGCCAAAGCAGGATATGGATTTTGAAGGAAGAGGAAAGAATGTCCTGTTCAATGCCGATCATACACAGTTCGTCAATGTGGTGCAGGGAACCGTGCGCGCAGCCGGAGGAACGCATAAATGGTGGGTGGAAAATATAATTAAAACAGATGATATGGCAGTGGATCAAAAGCTTATTTCACCGGATCGTTTCGGAAAGAACACCATTCTCTTTTTTCCGCATATCACAGGGGATAAGCTCATCTATCATGATCTGAGCACAAGGGGTGCCTTTATCGGTTTAAGCGCCAATTCCCGACGGGAGGATATGACACAAGCTGTGTTCGAGGGAGTAGGCTACGCGATTCGTGAAGCGCTTGAAAATATGAAGCTAGCACAATGGCCTTCCCGTATAAAAATCAATGGCGGTGGAACAAAGAGTCGTATCTGGATGCAGATTCTGGCTGATATTCTGCACACTGAGCTGGAGGTCGTCACGGGAAAAGCAACACCCGGCTATGGGGCGGCGCTTCTGGCTGCTATGGCAGATGACGTTTTGAAGCAGAGGTCCTGCGACCAGCAGGGAGAGGTATATACAGCACAGTATGGGGCAGTCCAGGCATACCATCGTCAGTATGAAAAATACAAGCGCATGTATTCTGCGCTGAAGCAAATCATGCAGGAGTGAGCTCACCTGTAATAAAAAAATTATAAAATTGCATAATCAATACGAACCTCATAAAAAATCCGGTTACGTAATGATTACGCATATTAAAATAAAAAACGCTGCGGTAAATCGTATAGAATATAACCAGATGGTGGAACCGCTTCCAGAGCAGTGCTTTCACCAGTGAAAAATGTATAGAGAAAGGAGGGTATTATGAAGGTTATCTTAGTATCTCATGGTTCTTTTTCCAAGGGATTATTTGAGACAATGGAAATGGTATTAGGTGAACAGCAGAATCTCTCATATGTTGGCCTGTATCCTCATCAGGGAGTGGATATCCTGAAAGAAAATATTGAGAATGAATTTAAAAAGGCAGATGAGGGGGAAGAAATCCTTGTGCTGACCGATTTGTTCTATGGCAGTCCGTTCAATGCTGTCGTACAGCTGATGAACACCTATGATGTATACCATGTAACAGGAATCAATGTTCCCCTGCTGATGGAAATCCTACTGATGAGAGGAAATGGAAAAAGCGCTGCGGAAATTTGTGATGAAGCTATGAAGCTGACAGGCAGCACCGTACAGGATGTAAAAAAATACTTAGCTGACATGCTTGATAATGAGGAGGATGAAAAATGCGAAACATCGTTTTAGCACGTGTGGATGATCGTTTGATCCACGGGGAGGTCGTAACAGCCTGGACACCGAGTCTGAGTGCGAACAGAATTGTCATTGTAGATGATACCGTTGCTGCGGATAAATTCAACAAACGGGTACTGATGGCTTTGGCGCCACAGGGTACCAAGGTTGCTGTATTGTCTGTCGAAGGTGCAACGAAGGCACTCCAAAAGCCCGATCCGGGAAATGAACATGTTATCGTTCTGACAAAAACACCGATCGTATTTGAACAGCTGCTGGATGGCGGAGTGGAAATCAAAGAGGTATGTCTTGGCGGTATGGGAATCCGCGGAGACCGAAAGCCATTCATCAATAATGTTTCAGCGAGTCCGGATGAAGTGGATTCCATTCGCAGAATGAAAAATGAGAAGGGTGTAAATGTTTATTATCAGTTAGTACCTGAGCAGAAGGTAGTCGATATATCAAACCTGTTATAAGACAGATTCTGCTGGACATAAAAACTAACAGAGAGGAGAGAAATTTATGTCAATAGTACAAGCGATTCTATTGGGGGTCCTGTATTGGATTGGTGAAGCAAACCTGCCGTTTGTCGGGTTATGGACGGTGCAAAGACCGCTGGTCTGCGGCTGGATTGCGGGAATCATCCTTGGGGACGCATTAACGGGAGCTATGGTTGGAGCATCCATCAACCTTGTTTATTTAGGCTTTATTTCAGCCGGAGGGTCCATGCCTGCGGACATGGCGCTGGCAGGAACACTGAGGGCTGCCTTTGCCATCACCGGTAATCTGGATGCCGATACAGCCCTTGCACTGGCTGTTCCTATTGGACTTCTGGGTACACTGGTATGGTATTGCCGTATGACCTTTGACTCCATCTTCGTTCACATCGGAGACAGATTTGTTGAAAAAGAGCAATACAATAAAATCTGGATTGCCAACGTACTGCTGCCGCAGATCATGGCTGCAGTTATCTGTATCGTTCCTTGCTCCCTGGCTGCATATTTCGGAGCAACCTATATTCAGGGATTCATTACAATGCTTGCCGGAACACCTTTGAAAATTTTCCAGATCATTGGCGGTCTGATGCCAGCCTTGGGTATTGCGATTACACTGCAATATATCTTTAAAGGGGAAAGCCGTGTATTCCTGTTCATCGGATTTGTTGTAGCTGTATATTCCGGACTTGCACTGCTGCCTCTTGGTGTATTGTCCTTATTATGCGCATTGGTTTACGTACAGGTTCGTTACAGAGAAAACAGCGGCAAGGGGAACATCGCTGAAGAAGCTGAGCTAGAGGAGGATTTCTAAAATGGCAGAACAAAAAGCAAGACACGTCATCCCGAAGAAACACTTATACCGCGCAGCCTTTAACTGGGAAACCTGGGTACAGTGCTGCTACAACTACGAACGAATGATGGGGATGGCCTGTGGTCACACCTTTGTACCGGTGATTGATGATTTGTATAAAGATGATCCGGATGGTGCCGCAAAGCGGAAAGAGGTCATGGAGCGTGAAATGGAATTCTTCAACGTTCATATTGAGTTCGGTTCCTGTATTCTGGGAATGGCAATCGCACTGGAGGAACAGAAATCACTGGGAGAACCGATTCCGGGTGAATTTATCACTTCCTTGAAAACATCCCTGATGGGACCTCTGGCAGGAATCGGTGATACGATCTATCAGGGTGTATTGATTCCAATCCTTCTGGCAATCTGTATCGATATCACGCTAACTGGTACGGTATGGGGCGCTATCGTATATCTGATTCTGATGCTTGCCATCAGCTATATCTTCAGTTTCGCTAACTTCTTCTTCGGTTACCAGCAGGGCTCCGAAGCCATCATGGATTTTCTGGAAAAGGGGCTGCTCGACAAGTTGCTGCTGGGAGCACAGGTCATGGGATGTATGGTTATGGGTGGCTTGATTGCCAACTATGTAAAGGTTTCCTGTGGTCTGGAGCTTGTCACATCGGGGTCTAAATTCAATGTGCAGACACAGCTGTTTGATGCTGTCATGCCTGGCATACTGCCATTTGGATTCACGATGTTAGTTTACTGGCTGATGAAGAAGCGATGGACATCCATCAAGATTATCATTCTGATTGTTATCATCGGTATTATCGGCGGATTAACTGGAATCTTAGCATAGTATCATGAAGAAAAGGGACCAGTTCTTGTTTGCTGGTCCCTGCTTTTTAAAGAAGAAGGGACAGGAATATTCCCTGCATAAAATTGCGATTCATAATTAGGAAAATAGGAGGACTATAATGAAAGCCTGTGTATTAGAAGGACCTAGAGATTATCATATCAAAGACATACCGGTACCGGAAATCAAAGAGGATGAAGTATTGGTACGTGTTCTGACATCCGGTATCTGTGTAAATGATGTCAGAGACTATCAGGGGTGTAAATGGTCATATCCGCGTATTGGCGGACATGAGTATAGTGCGGTTATAGAAAAAATAGGCGCAGGTGTAGATCCCAGTCTGTTTCATATAGGCGATAAGGTTATAAACTATATCATTGATGACTGCGGCGTCTGTCCGGATTGTAAACATCATCATGAAAATATCTGCAGCAATTTCACAAAAGGTACTGCATATTTCAATGACAACGGATATTCCGGCTTCTATGGCTTTTCAGAATTTGCGGCTGTAAAAGCACGCCATCTTTATGTATACCCAAAGGAAACAGCAGATGATGAGGCAGCCTTTGCGGAACCACTGGCCTGTGTGATCAACAGTATTAACCGTTCTCATATCAACATGGGAGATGATGTTGTTGTCATTGGCGGCGGCGTTATGGGACTGCTGCATGTGCTTTGTGCGAAACGTCAGGGAGCACGTGTTATTTTAAGTGAAACGGACGCAAAGCGACGCGCGTTCGGTTTGAAAATCGGTGCGGATATCGCTATTGATCCACTGGCATCTGATCCGGTAGAACAGGTTAAGCTGCTGACAAATGGACGCGGTGCCAATGTTGTTGAGAATACAACCGCTATTCCTGCTGTTGCAGCGCAGGCGGTTCAGATGACTGCCAAGAGCGGTCTGTGCAATATGTTCAGCTCTATTCATCCCAACGAGCCGATCCTTGTGGATGCCGGACGTCTTCACTCTCAGGAAATTGTTGTGACCGGAACACAGAATGGGACAATCGAGACCTTTGCACAGGCGATTGACTGTATATCCAAAGGGATTATTGATGTGAAGCCACTGATTGAAGCTGTCTATGACTATGAGGATGTTGTCGAAGCGATGGAATGTGCAAGCCGTCCGGATACCTATAAGGTCATGCTGCGCTTCTCAAAATGACAGTGCCAGCAGCATTAAAATATCTGTTCTTTAAAGCTGTCGGAATTACTGTAATAGACGACAGCCTGATAAAGAAAAAGCTGAAAAATAAAGGAGAGATTTTATGTTAGCAAATCTAAATGATGTATATAAGCTTGCCAATGAAAAGAATATTGCCATCGGTGCTTTCAATATCGTGAATTTTGAAAATATCCTGGCTGTGCTGGAAACGGCAGAGAAGCTGGATATGCCGGTCATACTTGCATTCGCACAGACGCATGAGGAAAACGATGTCATGAAACTGGATACCATTGGCCCTGTTATGGTCCTGATGGCACAGCGTGCTAAGGTACCTGTCGTTGTGCATCTGGATCATGGTGTAAATCTGGATTATATTGAACAATCACTGAAAATGGGCTTTACCTCTGTCATGTTTGACGGTTCTGCACTAAGCTATGAGGAAAATATCAGGCAGACAAAGGAAGCCGTTGCCATGGCTCGCAAATATGGGGTTACCATAGAAGCTGAAATCGGTAGAATGGCGGGGATTACATTGAACAATGAAGGTATCACAGAAAACCGTGCAACCGACCGCAAAAATTATACAGACCCTGCAGAGGCGAAGGATTTTGTAGAAAAGACGGGAGTTGACTGTTTGGCATGCTCCTTTGGTACGGTACATGGTGAATATTTTTCAGAGCCGAAGCTTGATTTTGCACTGGTAAAGGAACTATCTGAGGCTACCGGCGTTCCGATCGTTATGCATGGAGGCAGTGGTGTAAGCCATGAAGACTACAAAAAAGTCATCGCCAACGGTGTGCGTAAAATCAATTACTTTACGTATATGGATAAGGCAGGCGGAGAAGGTGTGAATGCTGCGTATCCTGTAAAATATTTTCATGATGCTGCCAAAGCAGGACAGGATGCTATGCAGAAGGATATCGAGTCTGCAATGCGCTGTTTTGTGAATATGGATTAAGGTGCTTTTATGAAAATGAATGTAGCTTCTTTTGAAATCAATGATTATCTCAATCATGAATTTGCATGTGATTGCGGTAAAGTGCATACAACCCGTCTGGAGCATGTCCGTGTTTGTGAACATGCGAAGGAGGACATCCTGAAGTATCTTCAGAAGCATGCATATAAAACAGTCTATCTGATTGAGGATGAAAATACCCGCCGTGTTTATGGGGAAGAACTGGAGATATATTTGAACGCGAATGGCATCGATAGTGATCACGTCATCCTTGGTGCTGATGTTGTACCTGATGAAGCATCCGTATTTCGTATTCTTGTAAATATGAAGCGGAAATATGATTATATTTTAGGTATTGGATCCGGTACTCTGAATGATTTGAGTAAATTCATTTCCTATAAGGTCTCTCTGGACTATGGGATTGCGGCAACCGCACCGAGTATGGATGGCTTCGCTTCTGTCGGTGCAGCGCTGATTATCGATGATCTAAAGACAACCTATGACTGTCATGTACCAACTGCCATTTTCGCTGATTTGGAGGTACTGGCAAATGCACCGCTGGATATGATCAAGGCAGGTCTTGGTGATATTGTAGGGAAGTATAACTGTCTTGTGGACTGGAAGATTGCACATATTATCAATGATGAGTATTACTGTCAGACGATAGTTGATATGGTTTATAAATCGATCCAAGAGGTTGTAGCGCATGCGGATGGTGTGCTGACACGCGATAAAGCGGCAGTGAAGGCAATCACTGAGGCGTTGATAGAAACCGGTATGGCTATGGGCTTTGTCGGTAATTCACGTCCGGCATCCGGCAGTGAGCATCATATATCGCATTACTGGGAAATGAAGTTTCTATTTGCCCATCATAAGCCGGTATTCCATGGAACAAAGGTCGGATTGGCAACACCGGGAGTTCTTGCCATGTGGAAGAAGCTTGCACAGGATGGTATTGACTTTGCGGCATGTAGAGAGCGCATAAAGAACTTTGATAGTGCAGCATGGGAAGCGCTGGTGAAGGATCGCTTTGAAGGAGCTGCAGCTGGTGTTCTGGCATTGGAGAAAAAAACCGGAAAAAATAATATTGAAAAGGCGTTGAAGCGAATCGATTTAATCGAGGAAACGTGGCCGGATATCAAAGCAGTCATCGAGCAGGAGCTGCCGCAGCCGGAAGAAGTGTCTGCCATTCTAAAGTCTGTAGAGGCACCCTACTGTCCAGAACAGATTGACATTGATGAAGCAATGGCGAAGGACAGTGTGATACTGGCAAAGGAAGTGCGAGTGCGGTACGGACTTTTGCAGCTGCTGTGGGATCTTGGGTTGCTAGAAGACTATATTACGGTATTTGTAGATTATTATCGGAAGAATTAGAGATAAGGGGAGTTATATGATTACAGATAAGGAACTGATTCAGAAGAGGATGGGAACAATACGTGTCTTCATTCTGGATATGGATGGAACGATCTATCTGGGGAAGGAGCTATTTCCATACACACATGATTTTCTAAATACGGTGAAGAATAGTGGAAGAGAATACTATTTCTTTACGAATAATTCCTCCAGAGATTTGGAAACGTATATCGATAAGCTGCATGGTATGGGAATTCATATTGAACGAAAACAGATGATGGTATCAACGCATGTTATTCTTCGCTGGTTACAGAAGCATCATGACGGAAAGCGTGTGTATGTGGTAGGGACACCTGCATTACGCAAAGAGTTTGAAGAACATGGCTGGACACTGGATGAAGAGCATCCGGATATCGTAATTCTTGGCTTTGATACAACGCTGACCTACGATAAGCTGTCTAAGGCATGTACCTTTATTCGGGAAGGTGCCTTGTATTACGGAATCAATCCGGATTTAAACTGTCCGATGGAGCATGATACATTTATTCCTGACTGCGGCAGTATGGCGAAGCTGATAGAAGCAAGTACGGGGAAATATCCTGAGTTTTTCGGGAAACCGAGCAGAAAAACACTAGATTACATCGTTGAGGAAACCGGATGTGACCCAAGTCAGATTGCCATTATCGGAGATCGCCTGTATACGGATATCAAGGTGGCAGATGGCAGCGAGGTTACGAGTATTCTTGTTTTAAGCGGTGAAACAAAGCCAGAAGATATCGCATCAGGTGATGTAAAGCCGGATATTGTTATCGAGCATATCGGTGAGCTGGCAAAGCTGTTGTGATGTAAATAATTCTAATAGTAAATAAAGAGGAAAGCATAGAGTAGGATTCTTCAGCTTTGCTCTTTTTCTATAAATATTCAATTTCTTTGATTGATTATCTTTGATATAGAAGTATAATAAAGTCGTGAGTAAAGTCGTGAGTAAAGTCGTGAGTAAAGTCGTGAGTAAAGTCGTGAGTAAAGTCGTGAGGAGGAAACTATATGTCAATACCTATATCAATAGAGAAACTATTGGAAGAAAATGTTATAGAGTGGGCAAGAATAGAGTTTAAAGAAGGTTGGAATCCGGACTCAACCCTTAAAACTATAAGTGCTTTCGCAAATGATATTGATAATTGGGGAGGTGGTTACATTGTAATAGGTGTAAAAGAGAAAAATGGAAAATTAGTAAAACCCATAGAGGGTATAAATGAAGAAAAAATCGATAGAATACAAAAAGAAATTTTACAATATTGCAAGTATTTAAAGCCATCTTATATCCCTCAGATTGAGCCTGTTCATTATGAAGGAAAAAAAGTCTTATTAATTTGGTGCCCTGGTGGTTATGACAGACCATATCAATGTCCCAAGAAACCTTCTATTAAAAAATCAGAAAGGATATATTACATACGAAAACTTTCAAGTACAATAGAAGCAACAGATATGGATGTCAAAGAATTGATGGCGCTATCACATAATATACCATATGATGACCGTATAAATATGAAAGCAGAGATTTCAGATTTGAAATATCCGTTACTTGTAAATTATTTGGAAGAGGTAAAAAGTAATTTGTTAGGAAATTTAGAGGTCAAAACAGTTAATGAATTGGCAAACGATTTGAGAATAGCTGATGGGCCGAAGGAGTATTTTAAGCCATTGAATGTAGGTTTATTATTCTTTCATGATACACCGGAAAAATTCTTTCCCTATTGCCGAATCGAGGTGGTTATTATACCTGACCCTACAGGACAAGGTATGGAGGAGAGAATTTTCAATGGACCTATTAATCAACAATTAAAAGATGTTTTAAAATTTATAAAGAATAATATTATTGCTGAAAAAATATATAAAGTTGATAATCAGGCTGAATCAGTTAGGATTAAAAACTATAGCTATGAAGCACTTGAAGAATTTATATCTAATGCGGTTTACCATAAGTCATATCAAATTCATGAGCCTATAACTATTCGTATTGAAAAAAATCTAATAGAAATAACAAGTATCCCTGGTCCTGATAGATCAATACAAGATGAGGATATTAAAAAGTATAATATGAGAACGAGAAGATATAGAAATCGTAGGATTGGTGATTTTTTAAAGGAACTTCATTTAGTAGAAGGTAGAAATACAGGTATTCCAACTGCATTAAAGAGTATCAAAGAAAATGGATCACCTCTACCAAAATTATTAACAGATAGTGATAGATCATTTTTCTCAGTTATTTTACCAATACACGATATGTTTATTGAAAAAGTAGATATTGAAAAAAGCAAAATAAGAAAAATTAGAAGAACCAAGGAAGAAATAAAAAAACTCATTCTGGAAATTTTAGAAGAAAATGATTTATCGGCTAGTGAGATATACAAGAGAATGGGCTATACAGGGGGTATTTCTAAAACATTTAGAATATGTATTAACGAACTTATTGAGGAATCAAAAATATGCTATCTAAATAAAAATAAAAATGCGCCAAATAATCTTATAACAAAACGCTGATTCCTTCAATAAGCACAGGTATAACCCTGGACCATATGTTTTGTGAGTGTGTAACGCTGTTTGTGACAGAATATGATAGAAAGAAGATGACGGTATGACACGATACCAAGCAAATAAAGGAAAAAAATATCTATTCGTTCTGATAATGATTATGTTTACGGCTAATGTTAGCGCTTGTTCAAAACAGACAGGCAATCGTTCTGTAACTTAAGAAGAGGAGATTCCCATGACAGATAAAAAGCTAAAACGGACAGAGTTTATATTGCATAAAGATTTTTTTGTAAAGGACGATACAAAGGAACAGTCAGCAAATCAAAAGCAAAAGGACTCAAAAAAGGATATTGCACCTGAAACGGACCTGGATGAAAAGAAGAAACCATAAAGAGGAACATCACATAGCATACATGGAAGCAGGTTGAACGAATCTTCAGATGGAAATATGCAAAAAGCCAGCATTTGTTCCTGTCTCATCCCCTAAGAAATACAAGCATATAGCAAGCCTGTACGAAAACAGGCTTTTTAGGATGTAATTCTCTGCTTTTTTGGTATAATATAGGAAGCGAAATTGAGGTGATTGCATGAAATTGATTGTAGGACTGGGAAATCCCGGTAAGGAATATGAAATGACGCGTCATAACTCCGGCTTCTGCGTACTGGATGCCATTGCAGAGGAGTGCCGTGTTGATATAGCACAGAAAAAGTTTAAGGCACTGATTGCAAATACGAGAATCGCCGGGGAGGCTGTTCTTCTGATGAAGCCGCAAACCTTTATGAATTTGTCCGGGGAAGCGGTGCGTGCAGCAATGGACTTTTACAAGCTGTCAGCACAGGATTTGCTTGTGATTTATGATGATCTTGATTTGCCGGTAGGAAAAATACGGTTGCGTGCACAGGGGAGTGCCGGTGGTCAAAACGGAATGAAGAATATCATCCGCCATATCGGTACACAGGAATTTGACAGAATTCGCGTCGGTATTGGCAAGGATGCACGAATTCCGGTAATTGACTGGGTGCTCGGCAAGATACGCAAGGATGAACTGGAAGATTACAAGCAGGCAGTTGAATTGGCCAGGGATGCAGCAATTTACAGCTGTTCTCATTCCTTTATGGATACCATGAGCCACTTCAACCGGAAATAGGGGAATGCATATGGATATCCTTTTAAAGGAACTGCAGCAAAATGAAGCGGCTTTAAGTATACAGAGAAAAGAAAGTGTTTTGGGAAATCTTTCGTATATGGAGGAAGCACTTCTGTTGGCGGCAGATTACCGTCGAACACCGCAGAAGCTTATGATTATCAAAAATAACGCCTATACAGCACAGAAACTTTACGAGCGCCTGCAGGCCCTCCTGGGGGATGAAGTGCTGCTTTTCTCGTTGGAGGAGTCCCTTCGCGTAGAAGCGATTGCCGCCTCACCGGAAAACAAAGCGATACAGATGGAGGTGATGGCAAAGCTGCAGCAGCAGGATGCCTATGTTGCGGTTTTGAATACAGCCGCAGCTATCCGCTTTCTTCCATCTCCAGAAATATTCAGGCAGCACTGCATCACATTAAAGCAGGATCAGGAAATTGAATATGAGGCTTTGAAGCAGCTTCTCTTTGAAGCAGGCTATACGCATGTCAGCCGTGTTGACCAGCCGCTGTGCTATGCGGCCCGTGGCGGTATCATTGATGTATATTCCATGAATTACGATCACCCCTTGCGTATAGAGTTCTTTGATAATATCGTGGACAGCATCCGCTTCTTTGATATTGGCACACAGCGGACGATTGAAATTGTGCACGATGCTATGATTATTCCTGCCAGTGATCTGCTGTTTACAGATGCACAGATTGCCGAATTGGTGGAGCAGGCGAACAAAGAACTGAAAAAACAGCTGTCCCAGCATGATTCCTCTATGCAGAAGCTGCTGCAGGAGCATGTGAATGAGGATTTGGATTTGATCAGTAACCACATGATGGAAAGCCGGTTCTATAAATATTATGCTTTTTTGAAAAACAGAAGCACGGTCTTTGATTATGCACCGGATGCACAGATTATTCTGTCCAGCGTAGAGGAAGTGCAGGATAGTGTTAAGCATATGCATGAGGAAATGGTAGCCTATCTTCAGGAGCTCTTTCAGGAGGGAATCAGTCTGCACAGCTTTGATGTATTCGCAGATTTAAACAGCTCCTTTAAACAGCACAGTCCTATGGAATTTCATCAGTTTGTCGATTATAAAAAACCAATCACCTCGCAGATTATGACGATGTCACTGGGGGATATCAATCTGGAACGTACGATGCAGGAGGTTGTGCATCAGGCAAGGGAGCGAAAGGTTTTACTTGCTCTGGAGCATAAGGAGCAGGAACAGGTGAAAAGGCTGCTGGAGGAGGCAAATGTATCCTGGCGTACGGTAACGTCATCGGATACGCTGGAAACAGGGATTCAGTTTCTGAATGCCAGTCTTCCCGAGGGCTTTACCTGTCTGAAGGAACAAATCTGTGTCTATACCGCAAAGGAATTGTTTCACAGCGTAAAAAAGGCAACACGCTACAGCAATAAATTCAAAGAGGCGGAGGTTCTGCATGATTATCAGGAGCTGAATGTCGGGGATTATGTTGTTCATAACCAGCATGGTATTGGGAAATATCTGGGGATTGTGAATAAAAAGATCGATGGGGTACATAAGGATTTTTTGCATATCGCCTATAAGGGGGATGATGTGCTGCTTGTTCCACTGGAACAGTTTAAGCTTATCCGGAAATTTGTGTCCAAGGAGGGGGCAAGTCCGAAGCTGAATAAGCTGGGCAGCGGAGAATGGGAGAAGACAAAGAAAAAGGTCAGTGCTAAGATTGCGGAGCTTGCGGATCGTCTGGTGAAGCTGTATGCGTCACGGGATGAGAATATCGGTCATGCATTCGCAAAGGACACTCCTTTGCAGAAGCAATTTGAAGAGGATTTTGAATATGAGCTGACCCCGGATCAGGCAAGAGCAGTACAGGAAATCAAGCAGGACATGGAATCTGCGAAGCCGATGGATCGACTGTTATGCGGGGATGTCGGCTTTGGGAAGACAGAGGTTGCAGCCCGTGCGGCATTTAAGGCAGTTGCGGATGGACGGCAGGTGGCCTTCCTGTGTCCGACGACAATCTTATCACTTCAGCATTACAAAACCTTTATGAAGAGGTTCCGCAATTTCCCTGTGAATATTGCAGTTGTGAATCGTTTTATAAAGCCTTCGGATCAAAAGCATATCATCCAGGATCTGAAAGAGGGAAATGTGGATATCCTGATTGGAACACATCGTCTGCTATCCAAGGATATTATATTTAAGGATTTGGGACTGCTTGTCATCGATGAGGAACAGCGCTTTGGTGTGGAGCATAAGGAAAAAATCAAAGAGCTGAAAAACAGCGTGGATGTGTTATCATTGAGTGCAACACCGATTCCGCGTACCCTGCAGATGTCACTGATTGGTATCCGTTCCCTGTCACAGCTGGAAACTCCACCGATGAACCGTATGCCAGTACAGACCTATGTTATTGAAAAGAACTTTCAAATGGTGAAGGAGATCATACAGCGGGAGCTTGCCAGAAATGGACAGGTGTTCTATCTATATAATAATGTAAAGGAAATATACAATGTTGCAAGAAAGCTTCGGGATGCAATGCCGGAGGTGGAAATCGGTGTTGCACACGGACAGATGACACGGGAGGATATCGAGGATGTCATGCTGCAGTTTACGGATAATAAATATCAGGTGCTTGTCTGTACGACAATCATTGAAACGGGCATTGATATTCCCAATGCCAACACGATTTTAATTGAGGATGCAGACCACTTCGGATTGAGTCAGCTGTATCAGATTAAGGGAAGAGTCGGCAGAAGTGATCGGCTTGCCTATGCGTACCTGATGTATTCCCCGCAAAAGCAACTAAGCGAGATAGCTATGAAGCGCTTAAAATCCATCAAGGAATTCACCCAGCTGGGCAGCGGCTATAAAATCGCCATGCGCGATCTGACCATACGTGGTGCCGGAGATATGCTGGGACCGCAGCAGGCAGGCTTTATTGATACGGTTGGTATTGACATGTATATTGAAATGCTGAACAGTGCCATCATGGAGAAAAAGGGCATACAGCCAAAGATAAAGCCGGAAATGACAAAGGCGAATGTCAAGGTTGATGCCTATATACCAAGCACCTTTGCGACTGAGGATTATGAAAAAATCACGCTGTATCAACGCATGGAGGACATTCATTCCAAGAAGGAGCTGCTTGCCATGATGGATGAAATCAAGGATAATTATGGAAAGCTGCCCAAGGCTGTACAGCTGTTATTTGAAAAGAAGCGGCTGGATATCTGTATCAATGAACCGCACGTTAATGCCTTCCGTGAACTGCCCAAGGCTGTTGAGCTGACGTTTACAAGTGCCTGGTCAAACAGCATTGACGGTGTTGCATTATTTGAAATGATGACAACCATATCGAAAAATATAACGATACGCTATACGAATGGTAAGATTACCATGAAGCTGCCAAAGCTCAAGGACTGGCTCTATACGGTGATTGAGGTGCTGGAACGCACTGAGCCAATGGGAGAGGAACAAACAGCTTCCTGAAAATGAGGTAGGATATGAACTGTAGAGGGATAGGAATTTTTCTATGTGCTGCCGCTGTCCTTTGCGGCTGCAGTGTGCAGAAGGAGCATGCAAAGGAAGAGAACATACGCTTGGAAATCCTTGCGAAAATTGATATGCTGAAAGCTACAAACGGCTTACATATCGAAGATACACAAGATATAAGCAGTACGCAGCAATACTTCAAAGATGAAAAAATGATAGATGAAAAACGCAATCATGATACCGATACCATACAGACAGATATTGCATTTCAGAAGAAAGAACTGAAGCAGTATCAGGTGCGAATCCACTCGGATACCAGTGATCCAAGCGGGATAGATACGGTTTTACAGCTGAAGGATGACATACTGCATGTATATATTGTGAACCATGACAATACCTACGAGAAAATGCAGGAAACACCTGCCACATCCAAGGATAAGGAAAAATTTCTATCCTCACTGCTTTTTCAGAAATATATCGAGGAAGCGAAGGACTGCTTTCGCTACCAGAAGCAGGAGCAGGATGCAAACACGGTATATACAGTAGAGCTGACGGATAAAGAGAAATTCAGTGCGTATATAAATAAAACGGAAAACAAGCAGGAGGATATTCATTTTGAAGAGCTGAAGCTGTCTTATACAGCCGATGAAACAACAATTTTGAAAACAGATATGAAACAGCGCTATCGTACATCTCAGGATATTCAGGAACAGGAATATAACCGGATATCGACAGAGACAACACTGCATAAAACACAGCGTATAGCTGCAACAAAGCAAGCCCCTGAATTTCTAAAGCTGAAGTAAGGTGAACAGCGATAAGAAGATATAGAAGGAAAATTGCTGGTATACCCATGCAGGCGCTTTCGTGATACACCTTCCAACAGTGCTGTGGTGTCTGCATTGTATACACGAAATGTAACATTCCCTATGTTGTGCTTGTTTACCTATAGGGAAAGATGTAAAATAAGAATGATAGTAATTTGTAAAAAGAAAGGAAACGATTATGTTAAATAAACAGTTTTTTACTTCCGAATCTGTAACGGAAGGACATCCTGATAAAATCTGTGATCAGATCAGCGATGCTGTTCTTGACGCCATTCTGGCACAGGATCCGGATGCACGTGTTGCCTGTGAAACCTGCTGTACAACAGGTATGGTTATGATCATGGGAGAAATTTCCACCAGCTGTTATGTCGATATTCCAAGCATTGCCCGTAATGTTGTTTTGGAAATCGGTTATGACAGAGCGAAATATGGATTTGACGGAACCACCTGTTCTGTTTTAACATCCATTGACGAGCAGTCCAAGGATATTGCACTCGGTGTTGACCACTCTCTGGAAACAAAGGAGGGCGGTGAGGAAAACAATGGTGCAGGTGATCAGGGAATGATGTTTGGCTATGCCTGTGATGAAACACCGGAATATATGCCGATGCCGATATCCCTTGCACACCGTCTGGCACGCCGCCTCAGCGAGGTAAGAAAAAACGGGACACTGGAGTATCTTCGCCCGGATGGTAAGACACAGGTAACCGTTGAATACGAGAATGACCGACCAAAGCGTGTCGATACGATTGTAATTTCCACACAGCATTCCGATACGGTTTCTCTGGATACGATTCGCGAGGATTTAAAAAAGCATGTCATTGATGTGATAGTAGATGCGGATATGATGGATGCGGAAACAAAAGTATACATAAATCCGACAGGACGCTTTGTAATCGGTGGACCGCAGGGAGACAGCGGCTTAACCGGCAGAAAGATTATCGTAGACACATACGGCGGTATGGCACGTCATGGCGGCGGAGCTTTCTCCGGAAAGGATCCTACCAAGGTGGATCGCAGTGCGGCATATGCGGCACGCTATGTTGCTAAGAATATTGTTGCGGCAGGTCTTGCCCGCAAATGTGAAATACAGCTTGCCTATGCAATCGGCGTAGCACAGCCGGTCAGCGTACTTGCGGATACCTTTGGAACCGGTGTTCTTCCGGATGAAGAAATTGCAGAAATTGTGAGGAAGGAATTTGACCTGCGTCCTACTGCGATTATCAAGACACTGGAGCTTCGCAAGCCGATTTACAGAAATCTGGCAGCCTATGGTCACTTTGGCCGTGATGATCTGCAGGTGAAGTGGGAAAGCACAGAACCGGCAGAACGCCTGAAGGCATATGTAAAATAAAAACAGGTAAATAGAAAAAACTGTTATGGGATTGCATGAATAGTTCCCATAACAGTTTTTTTCAGGCTGACAAACAGCTTATTTAATTTCCTGATCCAGATTTTTGAAAACGTCTGTATCGAAGAATTCAACAAGCGTGATATCCAGACCGTCACAGATTTTCTTAATCGTGGAAACGGTTGGATTCTTGCTTCTGCCTGATGTGATGTTGCTCAGCGTTGACTGCGTCATTCCGCACATGATACTGAGTTTGTTCAGAGAAATTTTTCTCTCGTCGCACAGATCATGAATCCGCTCACAACATACTTGTCCCATTGTCATGTCAGATCACTCCTATTTCTATTGACACTTACATTCTAAATGTTTTTATGCATAAAAGGTTAATTTAATATAGTTATATTTGTTATAACAATTAGTTTTGTAAAAAAATACCTTCAATTCCGATAATTTATATGCACTTTGTGTATGAATATGATCGGTAATTTGATATAAAATGAAATCCCTTTCCTTTTCGACATGAGGTATAAAGCGTTTATCAAATGTCCATACTACTTGAAGAAAAGGAGTGTCTATAAATGAAAGCAACAGGAATTGTAAGACGTCTTGACGACCTTGGAAGACTGGTCATACCAAAAGAAATCAGAAAGCAGTATCGCATGAAAGAAGGAGATTCCATAGAATTCTTTATTGATAATGATAGAATTGTAATTCAGAAATTCGATGTCATGTCCAAGCATATGGAAGAAATCATGATCATGTGTGATACCCTGCGTGCCATATATCAGAATACTGTCTTTTTTGTGAAGGATGAATGTATGGTGAAAACAGAGCATAAGATACATGACCATTTTCTTATGATAGCACAGACACATCGGTTAAAGGATTTTGAAAATGAACGTATCTATGAGGACAGTGCACAGCGTTATAAGGGGCTGATCTATCCGGTTACTGCTTACGGTGACTGGTATGGTTCCTTCATCATCGTATTTGATAAGAAGGAGCTGGAGAAGTCTGAGCTTTATGCAGTAGAGGCATTTGTACAACTTTTATCTCGCCAACAGCAGCAATAAATGGTAAACTTATCGTAGAGGTGAGTATGATGCGTCTTGATAAATATCTGAAAACAGCACGAATTCTGAAACGCCGTACGGTATCAAAGGAGCTGGCGGATCAGGAGCGTGTGTATGTAAACGGAAAAATCGCAAAGCCTTCTACAGATGTTAAAGTGGGAGATACCATCAAGGTTATATTCGGATACCGTGAGCTGACTGTTACTGTAACGATGATACAGAAGCAGGCAAATAAAAATGATGCTTCCCTGATGTTCGAGGTTGTGGAAGAAAAGCTGATCAAAAAGGAAGAAGTAAAAGATATTCTGGCAGAAGAGTGAAGCCGGAATATTTTTTGTTTTTATACAGCTGTTCTATTTTCTCTGCTCCATACATAGATTGTAATGAACTAGAAATAAGGAGGAGTCTTGTATGGAAGATAACATTAGCAATCCGCTTCGTTTTGAAACGAACCCATATCATAACGTAATTATTAAGGACCGCAAGGTGATGGAGCTGACCGGAGTGAAACAGATTGACAGCTTTGATTCCAGTGAGTTTCTGCTGGAAACAGCACAGGGATGGATGGTGATTCAGGGAAAGGATCTAACCTTGGGCAAGCTGGATACAGAGCGCGGAGATGTTGTAATACGCGGTGTCATTGAAGCTTTATCCTATGTATCCAATAAAAAGGGAAACGGAAAGGAATCAGTGATTTCAAAAATCTTTAAATAATGCTGCTGCCTACACAGATTCAGGCAATACTCTATCATTTTCTGACGGGATGGGTATATGCTTTCGGCTTCAGTTTTTTAATCAGCTTTGTAAAGTATCTCCGTTTTCCGATTTTAAAAGGAATCGTAGAGATCCTGTATCACATTCTGTTTACATCCCTTATGTTTTTTGGACTGTACAAGATCAATGGCGGTATTACGAATATCTATCTCATCTGTTTTTTTATTCTTGGTGCTTTTATTTATTTTACATGGTATCTCAGCGTATTTCTGCAGCTCTTTGCAGCGATACGCCGATTGCTGCATCCGTTTAAAGTGAAACTTCTCGTTGCCAAATCGAAAATTATTGCTATAATTAGATTACCAGGCAAAATCAGGAAGAGGAGGAAAGCGAATGCAAAACGAAAAAAAAGCAACCGTAAAAAAAAGAAAAAGAAAAAAGCATCCGATGAAAATCCTGATTAGTCTTCTCGCAATAGGGGTTTCATGTTTTCTGATTTATGCAGCAAGCAAGGATGTTATTGTCATGCTGAATCTGAAGCAGGAAATCTCGGCAAACAACAGTGAAATCAATAAGCTGTCAACACAGAAAAAAGAGCTGTCCGCACAGAAGGAAAAGCTAAAGGATCCGGAGTATGTAAAACGCTATGCAAGGGATAAATTTCTGGTTAGTAAAAAAGGGGAACAGGTATTTAAGCTTCCCGGTGGCAGCAGTGAGGATTCTGATGATAAATAGCTCTGCGTACTCTGATCAAGGGTCTGCAGAGTTTTATTATGTTTAGCTGTTATGTTGAAACAAGCTGGTATATGGAATTGTGATTCAGTTATCTGAAATTTCAAACAACCTCATACTGTATGAAGGCAGGGGGAGCGAGTAATGCAGCTTAATCATCTATGAAGCATTGCTGCAGGAGATTTGTAAAATCAAATTTTTATGTGTGTATTCGTAAAAAAGAGCTGTTTCAGAAAGCAAAGTCGAACGTGTTTAACAGGTACCGTGAAAGCTGGTGAGCAGAAGCTGCTTACAGTGAATGCCTGATACTGATAATATCCTGATGTTATCATGTGCTGTAGTCCTGTCGTTGTAAGTATGCATATGCAAATACTTCTTTAAAGCTCCTATCCGCGTCTATCATGTATGATGCCAATAGGGACTATAGGCACGCTGTCTAAGATAGTATATCTCCAAAAGCAGCCTTTATGATGCATTGTGAAAATCTATCGGATACAAAATTATAAAGCATGAAAAAAGCCTTGTCAAAATACTGTTCTCTGCTTATAATATGATTACAGCGAATGAGGAGGATGTGCATGGCTAAGGATAAAAAGAAAAAAAGAAATAAGCTTAAAACGTTTTTAAGTCTTGCTGCCATTTTCATTGCATGCTTCCTGATTTATGCCGCAAGCTCCGATTTGATGATGACGATGAAGCTGAAGGATGAAATTTCTTCTTCTGAAGAGATGATCAATTCCCTTGAAAATCAAAAGGATGATCTTTCCAAGGAAAAGCAGAATCTGGAGAATCCTGAATATGTGAAGCGATTTGCCAGAGGTAAGTACATGGTCAGCAAGCCTGGAGAACAGGTGTTTAAGCTGCCGGCAAAAAATAATGACGATGATGATTAAGTCCCTATAGACAGCTATAGGGCTTTTTGATATGTTTGATCGGGAGGAAAAGCTATGAAAAAATGGAAAGCGATTATTTTTGATATGGATGGTACACTCTTTGACACGGAAACGATTTCTATGAAGGCGTGGAAAAGGGTAGGGGAAACCCTGCAGCTACCGACAAGTGATGAATTCATTTTATCGCTGATTGGAAGAACGAGAAAGGATCAGCAGGTTGTATTTGATTCCTATATGCCGAAAGGATGGCCGCAGGAGGAAGCCTGCAGGCTTCATACGCAGTTCAAAAAAGAAGAGAAGCTGCAATGTGGTGTCCCCCTCATGGGAGATGTAAAGGGACTTTTGGATACCGTAAAGGCAAAAGGGTATACGATTGCAATGGCGACCAGTGCCTCAGCGGAGGATGTGGAGTTTAATTTGAATCATGCAGGTATTAAGCATTATTTTGAAGCTATCATCAGTGATGAAATGATTACACATGGGAAACCGGCTCCTGATGTGTATATAAAGACTGCACAGCAGCTGGGAGTTTCTCCGCAGGATTGCCTTGTAGTGGAGGACAGCTTAAACGGTGTTCGGGCAGCGTATGCCGCAGGTACCACGGTGGTTATGATTCCGGATAAAGTACTGCCTACAAAGGAAGTCGAAGCAATGTGCAATTATATACTGAAAAGGCTTGACGATTTGATAGAAATCGTATAAATATAAAGATGTAAAGAGAAACGCAACAAAAAAAAGAATACGGACAGGGAAGAAACAGCGGCAGCCGATAAACAGGGGCGGGCTGCTTTTTTGTTTCTTTCTGCGTATTGATCATTAGGCAGAAGGCAGCCGCAGCCTTCTCTGCATAATTATACATAGTTTTATCTTATTTCCGCTTGCAGCTGAAGTAAAAGAAAACAAAGAAATTCCGGCAGTGCTATACTGAACATGAAAGGAGGCATAGCAATGGAAGAATTGGAAATTTCCCTGATGCAGATCATTTCCTATAGCGGGGAGGCAAGATCGCTGTGCTTTGAGGCATTGCAAAGCTATCGTGATGGTGATAAAGAAGCTGGCAGAAAGCAGTACAAGGATGCCGAGGAAAATCTTTATACTGCTAAGCGGGCACACAGCAGGATTCTGAAGCAATCGGCAAATGGGGAATTTGATCAGATCAGTCTGTTAATGGTTCATGCGGAGGATCAGATGATGGCGAGTGAAATCATTTATCAGATGACAAGAGAGTTATTTCACTGTATGAGTGAAACGAAAGGATGATACTTCATGTTAAAGATTATTCTGGTTTGTAACAATGGCATGTCCACAGCGATGATGGCAAAAAAAATGAATGAGAAATCCGATGGTTACTGTTATGTGGAAGCATACGGTGATGGCGATTTCATGAACTACCTGGAGGGGTGTGATCTGATTCTGGTTGGACCGCAAATACGTCATGAAATCCCGCGCATCAAAACGTTTGTGGATGCATCGGTTCCGGTTGTAAGCATGAATCCGTCACATTACGGATTGATGAATGCAAAGGGTGTAATTGATGATGTAAAAAAAATTATGAAAGAGAGAAAATAAAAAATGGAAAGTATGAAGGACAGAATAGAGGCGAAAGTACTTGAATTTTCTGGAAAGCTAAGCACACAAATACATTTGCTGGCACTGCGTAATACGTTTATGACAATCCTGCCAATCATGGTGTTCGGCGGCTTGTCTGCTGTTATTTCCGCAGCACCTGTCACAAAACAGACAACGAACGGTTTTCTGCTCGCATGGGCTGGCTTTGTGGCAGATTACAGCTATGTGTTTTCATGGATTTCAGTTTTAAGTCTTGGTTTTATCACACTGTATGTCGCACTTGGAATTACACATTATCTGTGTAAGAATTATAAAATTGAAGAATTGATTCCAAACTTCATCACTGTATTCGGAGTGTTCATGCTGGCAGTGAGAATAGAAAAATTGCAGTATGGGCTATCTCTTACCGATTTGAATTTTCTGGATGGAAAAGGACTTCTGGTCGGTATCTTTGTTTCTATTGTGACGGTTGAAATTTACAGATTTCTTAAATCAAAAAACTTTGGGCGCATCAAGCTGCCGGACAGTGTTCCTGCATCTCTATCCGAAACCTTTGCATCCTTATCTATCGCAATCCTGATCATGTCATTGTACCTGGTAATGTTTATCATCTTCCATAACATGGATACCACCTTTGCCATGTGGTTAAGCTCTGTGATAGCACCGCAAATCAAAGCGACAGACAGCCTGTGGTTCATTCTCCTCATGACCTTCATTATCAATGCCGCATGGTTCTTTGGTATCCATAATGCAACCTTCTGGGGACTGATGGGGCCGATTATGATGATGAATATATCAGAAAATGCTGCACAGCTTGCGGCAGGAATAGCGCCTACAGCAATATTGACCGAAGCCTTCTGGGTGTATTTCATATGCATAGGAGGAGTTGGCTCTTGTCTCTCGCTTGCAATTATCCTGTGTTTCTCCAAATCGAAGCTCTTAAAAGTCGTTGGTAAGGTAGGAATCATACCGGCATTCTTTGGAATATCTGAGCCAATTACATTTGGTCTTCCGATTATGTTGAATCCTATCTTCTTCATACCATGTTCACTGGTATCTGTTGTTAATGCGGTTCTGGCATTCCTCTGTCTGAATACAGGATTGATTGGAAAGACCTATGCGATGCTTTCTTTCAATATGCCAAGCATCTTCGGCGCCTATTTCTCTACCGGGGATTTCAAGGCTGTCATTCTTGTGGCTGTTCTGATTGTCATAGATATGCTGTTATATTTCCCATTTATGAAAATGTATGAAAAGCAGCAGCTGCTGATTGAACAGCAGGACGAAATGCAGGAGTAAGCATGCTTTCGTTTCAACCAAAGGATACAAAACGGCTTATCGCAGCAGCGTTGGGAAATGGAAAGAATGATCTGGCTATTGAGGGATGCCGCATCTTCAACGTATTTACAAAAGAATTCCTGGAAGCTACTGTTTATATCTGTGACTCGTTCATATCCCATGTGGAATATAACATTAAGAAACCGATACTGCCGGCAAACCAGCGATTACAGCTAAACGGAATCCTGTGTCCGGGCTTCATAGATGCACATACACATATTGAAAGCTCACTTCTGGTACCGGAACATTATGCTGCTATGGTTTTGCCGCACGGGACAACGACGGTACTGGAGGATGCTCATGAAATAGCAAATGTTATGGGCGTGGAAGGAATTCAGTATATGCTTGCTGCTTCACAGGATCTCCCCATGCGTCTGCTGCTGACACTTCCATCCTGTGTACCAAGCCTTCCTGGCTTTGAATCTTCCAATGCTGAGCTGTTCGCAAAGGATTATACAGCACTCTTTCAGCATCCGCGTGTAGCCGGACTGGGTGAGGTTATGGATTATGAGGGAGTTTTGCAGGGAGAACAGCGTATACATGATTTGCTGCGTGCTGCTAAAAAGCATGCAGGCTATCTGCAGGGACATGCACCTCTTATGGAGGGGAACCGTCTCAGTGCGTATGTATGTGCAGGTCCGCAGTCCGATCATGAGGTGAAAACGAAACAGGAGGCTCTTGATAAATACAGAAAGGGTATGTGGATCGATATCAGAGAAGCAAACACACAGGGGCGCATGAAAGAAATTCTGGATGTCTGCAGAGACTTTAACGATTACAGCCGGATATGTTTCTGTACAGATGATCGACGCTGTAATGTCACCGGTAAATACGGACATCTGGATCAAGTGGTAAGAAAAGCCGTATCTCTTGGAATGCCTGTGGAGGAAGCCCTGTTATCAGCGAGCTACCGTGTGGCACAGGAAAGCGGATGTAAGCATCTCGGTGCGATTGCTCCGGGATATGCAGCCGATCTGGTGCTGTTGAATAATGTGGAGGATCTGCAGGTGCATGCAGTATTCTTTGAAGGGAAGCTTGTCAGCAAGAAGGAACAGCTGACATCGCCAATCGTTTTATCCTCTTATACCCGCGAGCTGAACAGCAGAAATACTATCCAAATACAAACCCTGAAGCAGGAGGATTTCCTTATCAAAGCAAAGGGTCCGTATGCACAACTGAATATCCTAAGCTTTGCATCTGAATATATAGCTACATCCCATCTGAAAACACGTATATGTCCGATACAGGATGGAAGAGTTGTGCTTCAAAAGGATAAAAAGCAAATGTATGCTGCAGTATTCAACCGCTATGGCCGCGCGCAAAAGGCGGTTTGTATCGTAGAGAACTTCGGTATTGATCATGGAGCTGTTGCCAGCAGTATATCTCATGACAGTCATAATGTTTGTGTGGTTTATGACACACCGGAAAACGGGTATCTGGTTGTACAGAAGGTTATGAATATGCATGGAGGCTTCTGTGCAGTTTCACAGGGAAATATTCTTGCATCCCTGGCACTTCCTGTTGCCGGACTGATGAGCACTGAGTGTATGGAAACAGTATCACAAAAAGTAGATCAAATGGCGGAGGCCTTTCATAAGCTGGGAAATAGCTATTTGGAAAATCCGGTTTCCAGAATCACAATATTGAACTTGCTTGTATGTCCGTACGTGAAGCTTTCTGACCACGGACTTGTTATGACAGAAGAGAAAAAAATAATACCAGTCGTGAAAAAGGAGGGAATCACCATGGATAAGCGTTATGAAAATGTAGTTTTAGATAAAATTCCGTTTCCGAAGGAGGAGACAGGAGAACCGGTATTGCTTAGTGATGAAACCATGCAGGAAAGACGGGAAAAGATTCTTCACCGTATGCAGGAGAAAAAACTGGACTGTATTGCCGTATATGCAGATGTGGAGCATGGTGGTAATTTTGAATATCTTACCGGCTTTATACCGCGTTTTGAAGAAGCCTTACTGATTCTTCATAAAAATGAAGAGGCATATCTTCTATTGGGAAATGAGGTCCTTTCATTATCCAAGCATGCAAGAATACCTGCAAAGGGTCTGCATATGTCTTATTTCTCATTGCCTGACCAGCCGCTTCAGGAGGAAGAGGATCTAAAAGGTGTATTGGCTAAGGCAGGCGTTAAGAGTGGTATGCATGTCGGTGTGGTTGGATGGAAAGGCTTCTATCGTTTACAGAAGGAGCTGTTTGATATACCCTATTACATTCTTGAAGCATTGAAAGCCTGTGACGTGAAGATAAGCAATGCAACGGATTTATTCATTTCACCGGATAATGGTGCAAGAACGGTCAATAATGCAAATGAAATTGCACATTATGAATATGGGCAGATGCTTGCAGCAAGAGGTCTTCAGCGAGCGATGCTTGCCCTGAAGCCGGGAAAAACAGAAATCGAAATCGGAGGGCTGCTGGAATCCGAAGGTCAGTTACACAATGTTGTGACCATTTGTTCCAGCGGGACGCGCTTTGAAAAAGCCAATCTATATCCTATGAACAAGCCGATACAGACTGGGGAGAGAATATCACTAACGGTGGGGTATAAGGGCGGTCTTGCCAGCAGAGCAGCCTTTGCCGCTTATGAAAGAGAAGACCTTGCTTCCGCAGTAAGAGATTATGAAGAGAAAATTGCAAAACCGTATTATGCAGCTGTTTGCACATGGCTTGAGCATCTCCATATCGGTATGGAGGGGAAAGCGGTATATGCTTTGGTTGATGATATTCTGCCGAAGGATATTTTCCGCTGGAAGTTGAACCCCGGACACCTTACTGCAGATGAGGAATGGCTAAGCAGCCCGATTTACGAAGGCTCCGAGCTGAAGCTGAAAAGCGGTATGCTTCTGCAAATTGATATCATTCCATCTGTAGAAGGATATCCGGGCTGCTGTTGTGAAAACGGCGTCGTTCTTGCGGATGCTGCATTGAAAGAGGAAATCAAAAAGCAGTATCCAAACAGCTGGGAGCGCATGCAGGAAAGAAGAACATATATACAGGATGTTCTCGGTATTCACTTGCATGAGGATATCCTGCCATTATCCAATATGGTTGCCTATTATACACCGTATCTGATGAATCACGATTACGCATTTACCTGGAAACAATAACAAGGAAAGGGAGAGATATCATGGAGATCAGTCTGTCAAAACGACAAATGAAGATGGTTGATATACTACTGAAGGAATCCGAATATTGTACGGCAGCGACGCTTGCCGGACTTTTAAAGGTCAGTGAGAAAACAATACACGGAGAAATAGCAGAAATCAATAGGAAATCAAAAGCCTGCATGATATCGTCTCTAAAAGGAAAAGGGTATGTAGTCCGTGATAAGGATGCCTGGATCAGACAGAAGTATACCGTTGGTGATGAGGGAAGAAGAGATATAAAAATACTGAAGGAAATTCTGTTTAATGAGCATGTGGATTACTATGAGCTTGCGGACAGGTTTTATATCAGCCCCTCTACACTGAATAAGGATATACGGTTATTGAATGAACGGATACAGAAGGAATTTCGGACACTGAGAATCACAAGAAAACAAAATCATCTGTTTCTGAATTGTGATGATATAGAAAAACGAAGGGTTTTGACTTATTTCCTATTGGAGGAAAGTGAGGATCAGCGCTTTGATGTTGGAATCTTGGATCGCTATTTTGAAAATGTGGATGTCTATCGGCTTTCTGAGATACTGATGGAGTTTATCCACCAGCAGCAGCTTGCAGTTTCTGATTTTAATCTGTTTTCCATCCTGCTGCATATGCTGATGTATATCAGTAACACCTCTTATATATGCATGGAAGAGGGGTGTACTCTGATATGTGATGAGGACTGTAAGCCACTACTCGAAGCGATAAGGGAAAGGATGCGTATTCAATTTACTGCAGAGGGGACACAGCAGATTTGTGCACTGTTTCAAAAACGAAATGCAGGACAGGATGATGTGAGAATCATGCAGTTTCTGCATGAAGTATTGAGGGAAATATATGATATTTACAGTATCAATTTTACTGAAAACCAGGATCTTATGGATAATCTGTCCTTGCATCTTCAAAATCTCAGGAACCGCTGTAAGCATGGTATGCTGATAAAAAATCCACTGCTGTCAGAGCTGAAGCAGAGCTTTGTTCTCATATATGATATTGCAGCTTATATAGCGATACGCTTTCAGGAACAAACAGGCTATGTGCTGGATGAAAATGAAATCAGCTTTATCGCCTTGCATATTATGAACGGTATTAAGAGTATAAAGACCTCCATTGTACGAATCGCATTGATCAATCCATATGGAAATTCTGTAACACATATCATACGGCAGAGATTGCAGGCTCTGACAGATGTTGAGATGATCGGCTGCTTCTCCATGTTTGATTTTAAAACGCTTTATGCGGAGAAGCCGGATATTATTCTGACAATGGTCTCAACCAGTGAGCAAATGGGAGTACCTGTCTTTCAGCTTGACAATTATCTTCAGGATGAAGAATATGAGAAAATTGAGCGTATTGTAAAGAGTGTACGCGTTAAAAAGTCTTATGAAAATATCATGATCCATAATTATTTTATGGAGGATCTGTTTCGTATTCCCTCACAGCTTAACACAAAGGATGAGGTGATTACCTATCTTTGCAGCTTACTTGAAGAGCAGGGTTATGTGGATGCCGATTTTCAGGAACAGATTTATGAAAGAGAAGCAATTGCACCAACCTGCTTTGGTGCAAGGTATGCAATTCCACATACAACGAAAAAAACAGCAAAGAAAAACGGCATAGCTGTCGCACTGCTGAAGCAGCCCGTCATATGGGATGGGTTTGAAGTGAATATTGTATTGATGTTCGCTTTGCATAAGAGCTTCGATCAGGTTCCAAAGCTGTATGATTTGATACTGAATGTATTTGATGATCCTGTACGCTTTGCACAGGTATTGGAATGTGACAGCTATGCAGCATTTATGAAAAAAATACATATTACATGAGAGGAGAGATATAATGAAAAAAGATAAACAATTTCCGGAAGGGTTTTTATGGGGTGGCGCAACCAGTGCCTATCAGTTTGAGGGGGCCTGGAACGAGGATGACAAGGGTGTAAACATTGTAGATATTCTTCCACACGGCAGCAGAGAGGCGGTACCAAAGGATCATAAAATTCTGCCGGATGTATTTTATCCTTCCCATGGTGGCATTGATTTCTATCACACCTATAAGGAGGATATCCGATTGTTTAAGGAGATGGGGATGAAGTGTTTCCGCATGTCGATAGCATGGACAAGAATTTATCCTACCGGAGTGGAGAAAGAGCCTAATGAAAAGGGGCTGCAGTTTTATGACAATGTGATTGATGAGCTTTTGAAAAACGGTATTGAGCCACTGATTACCATTTCACATGACGAATTTCCACTGCATCTGGTAGAGGCATATGGCGGATGGAGAAATCGTATCCTGATCGATCTTTATGTAAAGTATGCGAAAACACTGTTTGAACGCTATAAAGGAAAAGTAAAATACTGGATCACATTTAATGAAATCAATTTCTGCAGTGTTATTCCATGGTATGCGGCAGGTCTTGAATTTGAAGAAGGGGATCATAAGGAACAGATAATGTTTCAGGCAGCACATCATCAGATGGTTGCAAGCGCATTAACAGTAAAGCTGGCACGTAGCATCGATCCGGAAATGAAAATCGGTTGTATGATCAATGCGATTCCAAGCTATGCCAATACATGTAAACCCGAGGATGTTATGGAAAGCATTGAAGCGAACCATGAGATTTTCCTTTATACTGATGTATGTGTACGTGGAGCGTATCCGTCCTATGCAAATCGTTTCTTTGAAGAGAAGGGTGTCAAAATCGTTATGGAGGACGGTGATGCTGATATTCTTGCACAGGGATGCGTGGATTTCTGTTCTTTCAGCTACTATTATTCAAGAGTGACTCCGTTAAATCCGGAAAAGGTCAGTGATTTGACAGAGGATGAGCGTATGCTGGGAGTTCTCCGTAATCCTTATCTGAAAGCCAGTGACTGGGGTTGGGTGATTGATCCAGTTGGTTTGCGTATTATTTTGAATCAGCTTTATGAGCGTTACCAGATTCCGTTGATGATTGTGGAAAACGGTCTTGGTGCGCATGATGAGCTGGTGGATGGTAAGGTACATGATGATTACCGTATAGAATATTTCAAAAATCATTTGCTTCAGGTGCGAGAAGCAATCAGAGACGGCGTGGATGTTATGGGATACACATCCTGGGGCTGTATTGATATTACAGCCGCCAGCACCGGGCAGATGAGCAAGCGCTACGGCTTTATTTATGTGGATATCAATGATGATGGAAGCGGCAGCAAAAAACGCTATAAAAAAGATTCCTTTGCATGGTATAAGCGGGTAATGGAATCCAATGGGGAAGAGGGACTGGACGAATCATAAAAGCTTAAGCTAATTAAATAGCTTCAGATAAACAATAGGAAGAAGTTATAGAACATTAAAAAAAGAAGCCATCCATAAGGGTCTTATCTGAAGTATTCAGAAAAGGCAAATGGATGGCGTTTTCTTATGAAGTAAATACAAGTTAATTCTCGATAGTATCTATGTGTGGGTGTATACGTACAAGCACCTTACCCTTGCGGAACCATTCCCGCGTTTGCAGCTCTTCCACAACTTCCTCCAATTTTAATAATTTGCTTATTATTGCATCGCAGTCTATAGCTCCACAAGCCAGCAGATTGACTGCACGCTGTGTCGTATGTGGATTGACAAAGCTTGTTTTAATGGTAAGCTCTTTCTGAAAAGCACTGTACTGATCGAAAGCAGCAGGCTGCTGCGGGTCACCCAGACCAAACAAAACAACCGTTGCACATTTACCGGCATACTGGAACGCATTTTCAATCGTTGCCTTTAATCCCACACATTCCATGACTCTGTTGATATGAAGCTGCTGCCTTTGCAGGATACCCTTTACGTCATCATCTGGCGATAAAAACATGGTAGCGCCCAAGGCTTCTGCCAGTTCTTTTTTTTCGCTCTGCGGCTCGATGACAACGATTTGAGCAGCTCCGGCAAGACGGCAAAGCTGCACCATCATGGAACCGATTGCCCCCATACCGACAATGAGAACATGATCCCCCAGATGTACATCCAGCAAATCCATGCCATGCAGACAGCAGGATAGAGGCTCTGTGAGCGCTGCATGCTTCAGTGACAGAGTATCTGGTATAGGGTAGACATTTTCCTGAGGAGGACATATATACTCCGCAAAGCCCTTTACAACACCGCGGCTGTTTTCACACATATGCGGCATTCCTGCCTGACAGTAGGTACAATGTCCACAGCTCCAGTTCGGATCGACGCACACGCGGTCTCCGATATGAAAGTCACGAACGTCTCTGCCTGTTTCAACAACAATTCCACTTGCTTCATGTCCAAGAACCACAGGTGGTATGACCGGGCGTGATCCACCCAATCCATCGTATTTATGTAGATCGGTACCACATAGACCGCAATAGGATACGGCAACCTTTACCCCCGTATCAGTTAATGGCGGCTCCTGAAAATCGGTGATTCTTACATCATGTCGTCCGAAATAAACAGCTGCTCTCATATCACTGCTCCTTATGATGCGCAAAAATACGTAGAGCTTCCTCCACATTGCTGCGCATAGCTGCTGTAGCTGCATTTGCTAAATCATGAAAGTAGACAGGCTCGCTGGCAACCGCATATTCTCTTGCAGCTTCCCCACCGCTTTTCGCCATGTAGGTATAATAATTTACCTTGCGTACACCATTTTCGATAACGATATCATAATCAGCCTCACTGACACCGCTACCGCCATGCATAACGATTGGTACACCGATGGTCGCATCCAGCTCTTTCACCAGATCATAATCCAGACAGGGCTTTGTCACGTACAGTCCATGCACCGTGCCAAATGCGCATGCCAGACAATCCACACCTGTCTTTTCAACGAAATCCTGTGCAATCAGCGGATCGGTAAACATATTTCTGTCAATCTTACGGTTCTCTGTTATTTTTTGATCATTGAGGGTTACACCGGCCATCTGACCGATTTCTGCCTCTACACTGGCACCATATTCCTTTGCCATACTGACAGCCATTCTCGTATATGCGATATTTTCTCCATAGGGCAGGGAGGAGCCATCGTACATGACAGAGGTGAAGCCCATATCCAAAGCTTTCTTCAGAATATGAAGATCCACGCCATGATCAAGCTGGACGGCCACAGGTATAGTTGCCTGATCTGCCATCATGACCATTATAGGACCGATGAGATCCAGACTCATTATATGCTCCTCCTCATGAACCTGTGCAAATTGAAGGATGACAGGTTCCTTTTTGCTTTCCGCTGCCTGTAATACCGCCTGCAGGGTTTCCAATCCGGTAATATTAAAGGCACCAATTGCCTTATTCTCTGCGTTTGCGACACAGAGCAGTTCTTTTGTTGTAACTAGCATGCTGTTCCTCCTTATGGCTGTTCGCTGAATGTGATAATGTTTCGGAATGTGTTTCCCTGACAGGATGATGCCAATGCGCTGGATATCTCTTCGACAGGGAAGACATTGCTAATAAATGGTTTTACGTCAAGAATACCTTCTGAAATCATGCATGCTGCACGCATAAAATCGCGATCATTGGAATTCGCTGTTCCCAGAATCTGAATGCTTCCCTTATGAATCCAGTGTGCATCCATCTGAACAGGCTTATTCGGATAAATACCGCTGTATATCATCAGCTTTCCCATGTGACCGACGTAACGGCATGCTTCTTCTACAATACCTGCTGCTGGTGTTGTATCAAATACCGCCTGTGCTTTCCTTCCGTGTGTAATCTTCATAATGTTTCGTTCAGCATGTTCCTTATGCGGGTTTATCGTGTAATGTGCCCCCATAGATGCCGCCATTTCTAAACGGTCTTCCTTCATGTCTACGACAATTACAAGGCAGCCCTTTTTTACGCAGAGCTGCGTATGCAGAAGTCCCATGATGCCGGCACCGATAATGACACAGGCATCGCCAAACTGTGGATTTACTGTTTCCACACTATGAATGACACAGGAAACCGGTTCACAGATGCAGGCCTCCTGGGGTGTTACATTGGTATAGGGGAATACACTGTAGGGTACTGCCATCATATACTCACTAAATCCTCCGGTACCAGGATATGGCTGACCGCTGAGCACCTGTGCGGTGTTGAAATTCTGGCAGCTTTGTTCCTCATGATTTTTACAGAAATAACAGGAACGGCAGGGAAGCGTTACGCCTACAACAACTTTTTGTCCCACCTCCCAGTCACCGTGCACATCCTTGCCGATCGCCTCAATTCGTCCTGCTACTTCATGTCCGCCAATCAGCGGATACGCAGCATTGATACTTCCTGTAAACACGCGTTGTTCCCATGTACAAATCCCACATGCTTCGATTTTAACCAGTATTTTATCATCATCCACTTCAGGAATCGGAAACCGCTGAAGCTCAACTGCTCTTCGTCCTGTAAATACTGCGCAGCGCATTTCTTTTTTCATATGCTACCTCCTTTTATACTTTCAGTATAGTGCCTGATGGTCTGAAATTGTTTTCAGATGTAACAGGAATCCCGTATTATCTGAAAAGCTTTTCGGGATGCATGGAAAAGAAAAAAACGCTGCAGCAGATGCAGCGAATCAAAGGGTCAGATATTCCACAATCGTTCGAGTGATGATATACAGGGGTATACGTGAGATTACGGTAATGGTCTTATTACTGGTTATGGTTTCTGCATATCCGATAATGCTTACATCAGAATAACGCTCCAGCGGCGTGCCCTCCTTGCAGCAGCAGGTAACTACCCTTGCTCCTGTTCGCTTTGCCATTCGCGCACTTATAGCAAGCTCTGGTGTCGTATTCATAACAGACAGAATGATAACAAGGTCATTGGAATTCACCAGCTTATCGGTTTTTACCATCCAGGTAACATCCTTAACGACAAGCGCGTTATAGCCGAGCAGCTGTAGCTGCATGCATAGCTCATCAGCAACCAGAGCGGTAAATCCGCGTGCATAAATGAAAATCTTTTCAGCAGTTTTGATATAATCGATAATTTTGAGTATATTCGTTACGCAAATATTATCAATTGTTTTCACACATTCCTTATAGGATTTGTTTAAAACCTTGTTTACCACATAAGAATCATCTGTGTGCTCTGCACGCTTGCTGATCTTATAACGAAGCTCGGATATTCCGCGAAATCCGCATTTCTGAATGGTTCGCGAAACGGTTGCCGGAGAGGTAAACGTTTTCTCAGCAATCGTCGTGATTGACATGAGTGGAATGCTGCTCTCGTTTTCATTCAGATAATTGATTACCTGCTGTTCTGAATCCGAAAGACTATCGTATACTTCTTTGCTTATTTGTATAATCATTCATATCCCTTTCTTTCTTTTTTACCATTATAACAACTACGTTTCAGCCTTTCCAGTTAATTTTAGATAAAACAATGCTGTATCAGCACTGAAAATCTTTACAGACAGCGCAGCCCCTTTATTTATCATGTATTTTATAAACTTGAAAATCAGATTTTCAGAAGCATAGAAAAATCAGTAAAGCTTTCCAATCCAAATCCATTGCCTTGTGGCTGAAGAGAGGATAAAATCGGAATCGTAAACGTGATGTAAACGTTTTCGTTTCTGGCTGTATGTGTCAGAAAAAGAAAGGCAGGTGAATCTACGGTACTGACGGGGGCACATGGGTATCGGATGAGAACGACATCCGTCGATTACGATTATACATTCATTTTGAAAAAGGGAGGCATTACAAATGCTAATTAAAGCGATTTTAGTAGCACTGCTGGCAACCGGCAGTCAGTGGTGGTTTTCACACCTTATCACAAGAACCTGGCTATATCCGATCTGGTCCGGGTTCCTTACCGGGGTAATCATGGGAGAGCCTGTTTTGGGTATGCAGGCAGCTGCATATATTCAGTTGACCTATCTTGGATGGATCACGGCCGGCGGCTCCATGCCGGGAAATCTGATGGTCGCAGGTATTTACGGTACGGCCCTGACCGTTCTGTCCGGTGCGGATCCAAAGCTGGCTGTCAGCTTTGCAGTAACATTATCTCTGCTCGGAATCCTGATCAATCAGGCGTATATGACCTTAAATTCCGTCTGGGTGCATCGTGCAGATAAATATCTGGAGGAGGGAAATCTGAAGGGTGTGCGTCTGATGAACTATGTTCCTTCTGGTATTCTGTCCTTTATATTGTATGGTATTCCGGTGATGCTGATGATTCTGTATGGAGCACAATGGGCACAGGATACTCTAGCTATGATTCCGCAATGGCTTGTTGATGCATTGAATCTTGTCGGTGCAATCATGCCGGCTCTTGGTATTGCGATGCTGTTAAACTACCTTGGAAAGAAAAAGCTGATTGCATTCTTCTTCTTTGGCTTCTTTGCAACGGTTTATCTGAAGCTGGATACGATGTCACTGTTTATTTTCTCTGCCGTAATCGCAGCTGTCATGTACTTCTTTAGCAGAGATCGTGAAGAAGGAGGAGCATAATCATGAGCAATGCAGTTATGAATAAAAAGGAACTGAGCAAAAAGGATCTTGTCAAGGCATGGGCACTGGTTTACTCCAGCGAAACCTGCTACAACTATGAACGTCTGCAGGCACTCGGCAACACGAACATGATGATGAGTGTTGTCAAAAAGCTGTATGACACCAAGGAAGAACAGGTAGAAGCATTGAAAACCTATATGGAGTTCTTTAATACAGAGCCTTCCTGGATTGGTACGGTGATTCACGGTATCACCGTTTCCATGGAGGAACAGAAAGCAAACGGTGCGGATATCAGCGGAGAGGATATCAATGCGCTTCGTACCGGTCTGATGGGTCCGATGGCCGGTATTGGGGACACGGTATCACAGGCAGTTGTTTATCCGATTCTTGCCGGTATCTGCTGTAGTCTGGCACTGGATGGTAATTTTGCAGGTCCAATTTTATTTGAAGTCGTATATAAGGTTTTGATGATTGGCTGCGGCTATACCTGCTTTATGCTAGGCTACAAACAGGGAAAACAGGCAATCTTCAAGCTGCTGCAAAGCGGTACGCTGAATAAAATCACAGAAGCATTTTCCATCATCGGTCTGACTGTTGTCGGGAATATGGCATATTCCAGAATCAATGTGATCTGTCCTGCCAAGTTCAGGGTGGGAGAGGTTAAAATTGTTGTTCAGGATATTTTCAATCAGCTATTGCCAGGAGCAATTCCACTGATTATCGCATTGTTTGTATGGTGGATGGTAAAGAAGAAAATGAATCCAACCCTTATCATTGCTGTAATCTTTGTAATCGGAATTGCGGCATCCCTGCTGGGATTGCTGAGTGTAGCGGCTTAAAAAGCCGGATCGTGCAATACACAGGATAACAGTTTCCTGCTGTATTGCACACGTATGTGTAGAAAGGAAAACGTTTATGGATATAAAAATATCACCGTCCATCATGTGCTGTAAAATTGAGGAATACAAGCCGTATCTGGAGCTGTTTGAAAAGGTACAGCTGGATTCCGTTCATTTCGATATCATGGATGGAGCCTATGTAAAAAATGTCATGCTGGGAACACCGATTTATAAAGATATCAAGCGGTTGAGTAAGCTTCCCGTGGATGTACATATCATGTCATATCGTCCGGAGGAGTATATGGAATATTATGATATTCAGCCGGGAGACCGTATCAGCTTCCATCCCGAAACAACTGCACAGCCGTATAAGCTGCTGCAGACAATTCGAGACAAGGGCTGTAGGGCAGGGCTTGTATTGAATCCGGGAACGCCGGTATCCTATTTGGAGGAATGTATTGATCTGCTCGATTATGTCACTCTTATGACGGTGAATCCGGGCTTTGCAGGACAAAAGATGGTACCGGACGCACCGCAGAAAATACGACGTGTGCGGCAGCTTCTGGATGCATATGAAAAAGGAATCGACATCGTTGTAGATGGAAACACAACAATAGAAAACAGTAAGCTTATGAGGGATGCAGGAGCCAATGCATTTGTCGTGGGAACATCCAGTATTATCCGTAGTCTGGATACCTTTGAACAGCTGTACAATTCGTATGCGCAGGCGCTGGATAATTAAAGTGAGGGAAAATCATGGTTGGAATAGTTATCGCAAGCCACGGTGTATTTTGTGAAGGCTTGAAAAGCAGTACGGAAATGATTGGTGGGACCATTGCACAATGTGCTGCAGTTGCTCTGCAGCCCGGCGAGGATCCGGATGCTTATGGAGAACGTCTGTGCAAAGCGGTTGATGAGCTGGATGATGGACATGGTGTGCTCATGCTGATTGACCTTCGCGGTGGAACACCATTCAATCGTTCTATCATGCTGACCAGAGAAAAGCATATTATGCTTACTGTCGGTGCCAATCTTCCTATGCTGCTGAGTGTAGCTCTGGGCAGACATGAGGATTCCACATTAGAGGAGCTCGCCGCTCTGGCAGAAAAGGAAGCTAAGGAAAGTATCGGTACCATCTGTTTTAACAGACAATAAAAAAAGGAGCTGTATTATGGAAAATTTACTACTGGTTCGCATTGACGACCGATTGATTCACGGACAGGTTATGACCGCATGGATGAAAACATTACCGGCAAAGCAGATTATCGTAGTGGATGACAAGGTTGCCAAGGATGATTTTATGCTGTTTGTACTGCAGAATGCAGCCCCGAGCGGAATCAAGGTGATTGCGCTCACGGAAGAGGAAGCATTGCATAAGCTGCAGAGCGGACTGGATACACCAAGCTTTGTATTGGCAAAATCACCGCTCAGTCTGAAAAAGCTGGTAGATGGCGGCATTGAAATCAAGGCGGTTAATATTGGCGGCATGGGGATGAAGGCAGGAAGAACGACGGTATATAAAAACGTATCCGCAACGGATGAGGAACGTCAGTGTATCAAGGAATTTCTGGATCGGGGTATTGATGTGGCGATTCAGATTATTCCGAGTGAAAAACGTTTTGAGCTGAATAACATTCTTGCGAAGTAATAGGGAAGATAGAAAAGGAAAGAGGAATATCAAATGAAAGTAATGAGATTGCATGCAATCAATGATTTCCGGTTGGAGGAAATAGAAACACCAGTTCCAAAAGGAGATGAAATTCTTGTAAGGATTGGCGCGTGCGGAATCTGCGGGTCAGATATACCGAGAGTATATCAGCTGGGTACCAGAGTATATCCGGTTGTAATCGGGCATGAATTCAGCGGAACCGTCTGCGCCGTAGGGAATCCGAAGGATGAAGCGCTAATTGGAAAAAAGGCTGCTATATTTCCATTGATTCCATGCCGGGAATGCGAGCCTTGCGAAATCGGGCAGTTCTGCCAGTGTGAGAATTATGATTATCTCGGATCCCGCAGCAATGGCGGTTTTGCTGAATATTGTCTGCTGCCGTCCCGCTGGCATTTGGTACTGGCAAAACATGCGGATATCGATCTGGAGGCATTGAGTATGTGTGAGCCGGCCTGTGTAGCCCAGCATGCCCTGCGCAGAGGAAATGTCACTGCCGGACAAACGATAGCGATTCTAGGAGCCGGACCCATTGGCATTATGACGGCCCGCTGGGCAGCATTGTTTGGCGCTTCGCAAATCATCCTGACAGATATTGATGAAGCCAAGCAGAAATTTGCACAGGAACGCGGCTTTACGGTTATCAATTCCAGAAAGGAAAATCTGAAGGAACGTATTGATGCCATAACAAAGGGGCGCGGCGTTGACGTTGTGATTGAAGGAACCGGATGCTCTGCCGGAATCAATGATGCCATACAAATCGTAAGAGTTGGCGGGACAATCGTATGGCTGGGAAATCCCCATGCGGATACAACAATACAGCTGAATGTACACTCCCTGCTTCTGCGTAAGGAGCTGGAAATGCATGGTGTATGGAATTCCTTCTATGCGCAGACACCAATCAATGAATGGGAATATACTGTGCGAATGATTGAAGAAGGAAAGCTGGAGGTTTCCGATTTGATTACGCATCGAGCCGGACTGAAGGATCTCAAGCAGCTGTTTGATGATATACACGATCATAGCATCACGATTTGCAAGGCGATGTACAGTGCTGCACTGGATGTATGATGCAGGCACAAAAAATGATTGATTTTGTACAGTTCATACAGGAGCATGAAGAAGAAATATTCGGGAAGAAACGAAGAATAACCGGACAGAGCTATTGCAGCACATATCGTAAGCAAATCGCGGCACTGGATATGAAATTAAATGAATTTATCAGCAGGGACGATGCCAGAGCCATAGACCTTACCTTCCTGCTTGGGCTTTTCGCCTTTTCCATATCTCAGTTCTCTGTTCAGATCAAAACCGATGTTAGTCGTTATGAAGCAGCTTTTTATGCACTGTTTGAGGAAAGGGAAGCGCCATGAATTATATAGAAGCACGAGATACGGTTCTGCAGGAGCTGCAGACGGTATTTACAAATGTTAAGGAAGCCGAGGTTGTGGCTTTGGCAGAAGCAATCTGTGATGCTGAAACCGTTTTTGTTGTTGGAGTCGGACGTGTATTACTAATGCTGCAGGCATTTGTCAAACGGTTAAATCATCTCGGCATAGAAGCGACCTATGTCGGTGCTATTGATGAACCTGCGATTACAGAGCATGACCTTCTGCTTGTAGGCAGCGGCTCCGGAGAAAGTGCCGTGCCACTTGCTATTGTAAATATTGCACGTCGGTATCATGCGAAAATTGCACATATCGGAAGCAATGCATCCAGCTCTATGTCACCGTATGAAGATATCTTCGTCCGTATTCCATGCAGTACAAAGCTGCAGCTGGAGGATGAAATTTCATCTAGACAGGTCATGAGCAGCCTCTTTGAACAAAGTCTGCTTTTACTTGCGGATATGGTTGCATTGCTTATTGTTGATAGAAAGCAGATTTCAGATTTGCATGCGTTATGGAAAAAGCATGCGAATCTTGAGTAGAAAGGAAACATATGGAAGGAAAAATGAAAGCAGCAGTACTGCACGGAATCAATAATCTGGTTATAGAAGAAGTAGATATACCAAAGCTTGATGAGCATGATGTTTTGGTTAAAGTTTCAGCCTGTGGTGTCTGCGGATCCGATCTGCCTAGAATTCTTACACAGGGTACCTACCATTTTCCAACGATTCCTGGGCATGAATTCGGAGGAGAGGTAGTTGCGGTAGGCAGTGGTGCAAAGCGAAGCTTACTGCATAAAAATGTAGCGGTGATTCCGTTAATTCCCTGCAGAACGTGTAAATCATGTGAGGTTGGTGATTTTGCCCAGTGTGAGCATTATGATTTTCTTGGTTCACGCAGTGATGGAGGCTTTGCAGAGTATGTAAAGGTACCTGAAGAAAATCTGGTTATTATGCCGGAGCAGGTAAAACCGGAAACAGCTGCATTTCTGGAACCAATCAGTGTAGCATTGCATGTGGTATCAAATACAGGTGTAAATTTTGGCGACGATGTTGTTGTATTCGGTCTTGGAGCAATTGGAATTTTTGTTGCACAATGGGCAAAGGCATTTGGTGCAGCCCATGTGTTCGCTGTTGATCTGGATCCGAAAAAGGTGGATATAGCCAGACAGCTTGGCTTAACGGATGCCATCTGTGGTTCCGTTGATGAAGTGCGAGACATTGTAGAAAAGGTCACCAATGGCACGGGCTGTGATGTAGTGTTTGAAGCAAGCGGCGCTCCTGCTGTCTTCAATCAGGCAATGCAGCTGTTGAAGCAGAATGGACGTTTTGGTCCTGTTGGAAGACCGGTAAAGGATTTAACCGTCTTTGTGAAGACATATGAAACGATTCTGCGCAAGCAGCTGACAATTAAAGGAACATGGAGTTTTGAATTCAAGCGGTTTCCACATAATGCCTGGGATATTTCTCTGGAGGCATTGCAGAAAGGAATTATACAGACAGACGCTATAATTTCTCACCGTTTCCCGCTAGCAAAGACGAAGGAAGCAGTTGATTTGATGGCAGAGAAGAAGGAGTTCTTTTATAAGATACTGATAGTGCCGAATGAAGGAACCTTGAACATAAAGCATATTCACGATAAAGATGCCAGCTGATATGTGTAATTCAGCTGGTTTTTCATATTGCGAGGGTAGGAAAGATTTAAAGATTATACTGTATATTTATAGGTGCCTGTGATACACTGATGATACAAAAAAGGAGGGGCTGTTCCATGAAAAAATATTTAAACACTATAATGATGATGTATGCATCACGACCACAAAAGCCCCGGCCATTCTGCATATCCGCTTAATGGATCCTTTTTTTCGCGTTCATATAGTATTTTAACACAAGACACCTTTTTCTATATGATATACAAGACAGCTGATTTTCGGCGGACATTGTAATAAATACGCTATATACCATAAAAATAACAACAAAAGCAGAGGACCACCGGGTCATATTCTTCTAGGAGATCATGAAATAAGGAAAGAAGGGATATGATGATGCGTGAGACTACAAGAATTGCTTCTGCTATTACAAAAAATGAAAATAAAAAAGTGTACGATGAGTATTGTAAGAGGATTTTATCAAATAAGCAGATCCTTGCTTATGTCATGAAGGGCTGCATACCGGAATATGAGGATACACCACTGGAGGAAATTCCAGCCTATATTGAATTGTCAGCGACAGAAAGTGAAATGATCGATGAGAAAAGCATTGAGGTCGTGGATGAAGCCATACCGGGATCACAGATCAAATACGATATTCAGTTTGAGGCAGCTTTGCCGTGCAAATATAAAGCTGAAGGAAGCGAAGAAAAGAGATCGTCGGACAAGGAGAAGCTCTGCCTGATCATCAATCTGGAAAGTCAGGCAAAGGATAATCCAGGGTATCCGCTGATTAAGCGTGCGCTGTATTACAGCAGCAGACTGGTGGCAAAGCAGAAAAATGCAGAGCTTGGATTTGCGAATTCAAAGTATGGAGAAATAAAAAAGGTCTATTCCATATGGATCTGCATCGGTCATGCGAAGCAAAAGAATGATGTAATAAATTCATATACTATACAGGAAAGCTGTCATACGAGGATATGGCATGCGCCAAGAAATCACTTCGATATCATGACAGCGGTCATGGTATATCCGCAGGTGGAAGCGTTTCAGAAAGGAAAGGAAGACAGGGAAGCACAGAAGCCTGTGAAAACGTTTGAGCAGAAGCTGCTGGAGCTGTTGAAGATACTGTTCATAAAAGACTTTTCGATGGAAAAAAAGAAGGAACGATTAGAAAAAGAGTATGGTATAATGATGAAGAGGGAGACAGAAAGCGAGGTCATGGAAATGTGCAACTTTAGCGATTTTATAGAAGAAAGAGGAATCAAAAAGGGGCTGGAACAGGGAAAAGTGAATACAACAGTTCAGCATGTACAGAATCTGATGCAGTTCAGTAACCTCAGTGCAAATGAAGCCATGAAAATGCTGGGAGTGGAAAAAGAATTACAGTCTGTTATTTTAAACAAGCTGCAGCAAGCCTGAATAATATGTAGCTTTAATTCATAGAAGCAAAGAGTATAAGGCGTATGTGTTTTATACTCTTTTTTGTAATGTAGATTGAAAAATCCTGTATACGCAATGCGTATGAACATGGAGGCTGACGACCATATAATTGAAATAATATGACAAGAGATTTTGCGTAGGTATGCGTTTCTGCAAAATTGAATAAAGATATATGTTATCTAATAGTAAGAGCTAATCTGGAGACAATGGAAAAGCTAATGTAATCACCATCAGCATTTACTGTTCCTATGAATCAGATTTACATCTGTTTGTGAAAAAGCGAATAGCAACTCCGATCAAGCTTTAATTTTCAACCTGTATTATAATTGTATTATACAAGCTATGCAGATGATACGTAAAACAGTTTTCTGATAAAAGTAAATTCAAGCTTTCATGTGTATGCAGTATGCCTATTCATAATCAGTTTCTCGGCTGTCACTTACGCAAGCAGTTTAAGGCAGAGAAGATTTAACATATAACGGTGAGAACAACAGAATCAGTAAGAGCATCACATACGCATATGACTGCACCATGTTTGACATCACAAACAAAAACTTAATGATGAGAATTACATAAGGACGGCATTTATGGATTGTGGTTGCCATACTCATTCAAAACAGATAAGGTAAATATAAGGAGGAAGATACATATGAAGAATGACTTTATCAATTTAACAGAGGAAAATGTATCAGATGAACATCTATGCTGCATCATACGCAGCAGGAAGCCACATTCTGGAATATCAGCAAAACGAGAATGGCTTACAGAACGGCTGAAAGAAGGACATGTGTTTAGAAAATTAAATGTAAAGGGAACCGTTTTTATTGAATATGCACCGCTTGAAACCGCTTGGGTACCTATAGAGGGAAGTCGTTATTATTATATATACTGCTTATGGGCTACCGGAGAGTATAAAGGAAAAGGCTATGGCAAGCAGCTGTTGGAATACAGTATCGCAGACGCCAAAGCAAATGGAAAATCCGGAATATGTGTTCTCGGGGCAAAAAAGCAGAAAGCCTGGCTCACAGATCAGTCCTTTCTGAAACGGTATGGATTTCAGGTTGTGGATACTACAGAAAGCGGCTATGAGCTACTGGCACTATCCTTTGATGGGACATTTCCGCGATTTTGTGAGGCTGCGAAAAAAGAGAGAATTACAAATCAGGAGCTTACTGTTTTCTATGATATGCAGTGTCCATATATACTGAAAAATGTAGATATCGTAAGGCAGTATTGTGAAAAGCATGATATACCCGTAGCATTTCATTTGGTTGATACATTAGAAAAAGCAAAAAATGTTCCCTGTGTTTTTAATAACTGGGCAGTGTTTTACAAAGGAAGCTTTCAGACTGTAAATTTGCTTCTGGATATAGCGGCTCTAAAACGGATCGTAAAAAAATAAGCATGCGAAGTGGTGTGTAAGAGATTGTCATAGCCATCTTGCCTTCCCCAGCAGCTTCCTCATCTTGTATATTTACAAAAAAGTCAGGAATCATTATATATCCTGACGTCCACTCTTGGAAATAACAGTTTGTTCTTTCCTATGATAATATTTTTTTCAAGTCACTTTGTCCATTATATTCTATGGTAAGCAGGATGTTATTCTTCCTGCTTTTGAAAGCTATGCTAATTCATAATAGGGAAGGTTCCATCCTCATGGGGAAAATTTGATAAAAACCTCCAGGAACTTGCGCTTCTTATTTCATATTGTTTCCTGATGATCACCCTGCAGTGGCTAAGAATTAGAAAATCAATATCTGTTTTCTATAATCTGTAAAAGCCCTGATGTGACAGCTTGCAGTCGCTTCCTCGATGCCGTGTGCATATACCGCCTTGTTATGAGCTCTACTGACCGATATATTCAATTATTGTTCTTGTGATGATCAGCAGTGGGATTCTTGAATATACCGTCATTCCACTGACCTTCATAATCTGTTCGGAATGTCCGTAAATCGTGATATCGGAGAATTTCTCCAGCTCACAGGGTGATTTACAGCAGCAGGTAATCACCTTGGCACCCTTCATTCTGGCAGCTCTGGCGCTTCTTGCCAGCTCCGGCGTGGAATTTCGTATGGATAAAATAAAGGCGATATCATCCTTTGTGACTATGCGTTCTGTATTCTCCATCCATTTCACATCCTTGACAATGATGGCATTGTAGCCCAGCAACTGCAGGTACATCTGAAATTCCTCTGCAATCAATGCTGTGAAGCCTCTGGAGAAAATGAAAATCCGTTTTGCCTGCTTAATATATTCAATCGTTTGTAGCATGGCAACAGGACTGATATTATCGATCGTCTTGGTGCTTTCCCGATATGATTTTGCAAGGATATTATTTACACCATAGCTGGATTCATGATGCTCCTTCATCTGCTCCTGCTGAGAAATGGCATAGCGCAGCTGGGAAATTCCCTGATAACCGCATTTCTGAATCGCTCTGGATACTGTTGACTGTGATGTGAAGGTTTTCTCGGCGATATTGGTGATGCTCATATAAGGAATCTTTTCTTCATTCTGGTTCAAAAACTGAATGACCCCCTTTTCCGCCTCAGACAGCTTTTCATATATGCCTTTATCAATCTGTATAAACATATGCTTACCTCCCTGTGTTTTTCTCTATCATTGTACCATGAATGGCCATTCATGAATTTTACTATTTATCAAAATTTCAGAATGTGTTTTCAGCGTGAAAGCGCTGTATTTTTTTTATAATCAAGTATAATGTGCTTGTAAATCAAAACGTACGTATATTTTGATATTATGATATTCGTACATTTCAGAAAGTTAACGCTGGGATGTATATGATTTCCACAAAAGGAGGATGCAGATTCTCTTTTGCATACAGGTTATTAAAGGAGGAAATTATGTATACAACATTAAAAGAAGTGCTGAAGGAGGCAGACGCATTGAATATGGCGGTTGGCGCATTCAATACGCACAACCTGGAGATGCTGCCTGCTATTATCAAAGCAGCAGTACATCAGAAAACACCGGTTATCATTCAGACAAGCTGTGGAACCGCAAATTATGTCGGACACAAAAATCTTGTCGCAGTCTGCCGCTCCATGGCAGAGGAATATGGCGTCAACGTCGTTCTTCATCTGGATCATGCCAAAGATTATGATGAGATACGCAAGGCCATTGATGCCGGCTATAGCTCTGTTATGTTCGATGGATCATCCCTTCCCTTAAAGGAAAACATTCTGGGGACAAAACGGGTAGTTGATTACGCCAGAATCCACAATGTAAGTGTGGAAGCAGAGCTTGGAACTGTCGGAGGAACAGAGGACGGTATCGCCGTGAGCCAGGAGGATGTCCGTTACACTGATCCTAAGGACGCTGTCGAGTTTGTGAAGCAGACGGGTATCGATGCACTGGCAGTGGCAATCGGAACAAATCACGGACAGTACAAATCAAAAACGAACATTAATTTTGAACGTCTGAAGGAACTGCAGGAAATGGTTGATATCCCGCTGGTCATTCATGGAGGAACCGGTGTCAAGGAAGAGGATGTAAAACGTGTCATTGATCTGGGTATCCGCAAATTCAACGTCGGAACTGAGCTGCTGGTCGGCTGGAACCGTAAGTCTAAAGAATGCTATGACGAGCATCGTGAGAATATATCCAATCGTGATAATGTTGTACCATGTCTGGATACCATTACCGAAATCGTAGAGCGAAAAATTCATCTGTTTAAAAATATGGATGGGGAATAGCGTATGAAAGCTGGATATTATATCGGTGATTATGGATATGAGGTACGTGATATTCCAGATCGTAAGCCGGAAGCGGATGAAGTGAAAATCCGCGTTGCGTGGTGCGGACTGTGTGGAACGGACATACATAAATTTCAGGGGAAAAACGGTGCAAGTGTTGTCGTACCACCGATTATTCTGGGACATGAGTGTTCCGGTATCGTTACAGAGGTAGGGCCTTCGTGCAAATACTTTAAGGTTGGAGATCGTGTTGCCTGTGATCCCAGCTGGGGATGCGGGAAATGTATCTGGTGTCAGCAGGGACTGCCGAACTTCTGTCTGGAGCGTCACGGCGTAGCCAAGGGCTTTGCGGAGTATGTTTATCCACCGGAAAAGAATGTATATCATATTGCGGATACACTGGATCTGGAGGCTGCAGCCTTTACGGAGCCGTTATCCTGTGCAGTCCATGGTATGGATCTGATCGGTATACAAAGCGGTAAAACGGTTGCCATGTATGGTATGGGGGCCATCGGTTCCCTGATGCTGCAGCTCATTCGCTTCACAGGTGCTGCCAAAATCATTGTGATTGAACGGGAAGCGGAAAAACGCAGGCTTGCTCTTGAACTGGGCGCAACCATGGCAATCAGCGATCAAGAAATCGAGGAAGTCGCAAAGCAGGAAAACATTGACTATGTCATCGAATGCATCGGCTTGAAATCCACCATGGAACAGGCGATTCGCATCGCGGGGAAATATGCAAAGGTTCTGCTCTTCGGTCTGGGGGATCCAAAGCAGCCGATCAGCTTTAATCAGTTTGAGGCTTATACAAAGGAACTCAGTATTTATACGTCATTTCTGAATCCGTTATGCAGCGAGCGTGCTGTGCACCTGCTGGAAAGCGGACGAATCAATACAAAAAAAATAATAAGTGCAAAGCTTACCTTAGAGGAAATGGGAGAGGAACTAAAGACCCTGCGATATGCGAGAAAAGGGAAGGTCTTGGTTTCCGTAAGCGGCGAGCACTAACAGGAGGAAATAGTTATGGTGTTATCAGCAATCTTAGTTGCATTATTAGCTACAATGGGGCAGTGGTGGTTCTTCGGTCCTGTCACGAAATGTCTTTTTTATCCATTGACCACAGGAACGCTGGTTGGTCTGTTCATGGGGGATCCGATGACCGGTATGCTGGCGGGGGCCAACATTCAGTTGATTTATCTGGGATGGATTTCCGCAGGTGGAACCATGCCGAGCAATACCATCGTTGCAGGTATCTTCGGTACAGCGATGACGATTCTATCCGGTGCCGATCCGACGATGGCCGTAACCTTTGCCATTCCGTTCAGTATGTTTGGATTGCTGCTGAATCAGGTATACATGACAGTCAATGCCGCATGGATTCATCAGGCGGACAAGCTGCTGGATAAAGGCAATCTGCGTGGTGTGCGTTTTATGAACTTTGTGCCTTCTTTCTGTATGGCACTTGTCCTGTATGGAATTCCTGCCTTCCTTCTGGTTGTATCCGGAAGTGGATGGGCAAGCGATCTGATCAATGCCGTTCCGGAAAGCGTCATCAGTGCACTTCAGGTTGTCGGCGGTATCATGCCGGCCTTAGGTATTGCAATGCTGTTGAATTATCTGGGTAAGAAAAAGCTGATTCCTTGGTTCTTCGGCGGCTTCTTCCTGACGGTATATTCCGGACTGGGACTGACCGCAATCTCCATCTTCTCCGCCATCATTGCGCTTGTTATGTATCTGAACAGCAATACTGCGCAGAAGCAGACAGAAACAAAGAAGGTAAAACGTCTCTCGTTAAACAAAAAGGCAGAGACAATCGAGGTTTCACAGCCTGCTGAACAAGCAGCTGCAGCGATGGAACTGCCGGAATATACGAAAAAGCTTCCCAAGAAAACGCTGGTGAAAACATGGTTATGGACAACGAGTACCGAGGCCTGCTACAACTATGAGCGTTTACAGGCTCTGGGTGCTGCGAACCTGATGCTGACGCCGATTCGTGAGCTGTATGACACGAACGAAGAACGTGTAAAAGAGCTGAAAAAATATATGGTATTCTATAATTCTGAAGTATTCACGGTAGGACCAATCATCAACGGTATCGCCTGCTCCATGGAGGAGGCACATGCGAATGGTGAAAACATTACAGAGAAGGATATCAATGCCGTACGTACCGGTCTGATGGGTCCGGTTGCCGGTATCGGTGATACGGTTATGCAGGGAATCCTGTTCCCGATACTGTTTGGTATCGGATGCTCGATGGCATTGGATGGAAGCTACTTAGGACCAATTCTATCCTTCGCAATCTTTGAGATTCTGATCTTCGGCTGCGGATACTTCATGTTTATGACCGGATATAAGCAGGGAAAAACGTCACTGCTGAAAATTCTTAAAAACGGTACGATTGATCGTATCATCAATTCCTTCAGTATCGTAGGTCTGATGGTCGTCGGATCTATGGCCGCAACCAGAGTAACCGTCAATACACCGCTTGCTATCAAAATCGGTGAAGGAACAACCACGATTCAAAGTGTACTGGATTCGCTTGCTCCGGGTCTGATTCCACTGGGAATCACACTGCTTGTATGGTGGATGCTGAAGAAGAAAATTAACACGGTTTGGATCATTATCGCGATCTTCCTGGTAGGTATTGCAGGCTATTACAGCGGTATCCTGGGCTATGTAGGATAGAAAGCGAAAGAGGACAGCTATGGTAAATATCATTTTGATCAGTCACGGCGCATTCTGTGAAGGTCTGCTTGCCAGCCTGCAGATGATTGCGGGCGGAGATTACGGCGTGAGGGCGGTGCCCCTCATTCCGGGAGAGTCTCCGGAAGCCTATCGTGAAAAGCTTGTAACCGTCATGCGGGAAGCCGATGACGGCAGTGGTTCGGGAACCATCGTTTTATCTGATATTGCAGGTGGTACACCTTTCCAGAGTGCCGCATATCTTTCAAAGGATTTCAAACTCGGGCTAGTTTCCGGTATGAATATGCCGATGCTGCTGACGCTTGCATTGGAGCGCAGTGAAGAAACAACGCTGGAGGAGCTTGCGGAGAAAGCAGGCATATCGAGTACTGTTGGTGTTAAGACTACGGTATTCAAGAAGGGAGAGAAAAAACAACGTGCAAAACTTAGTATTAACAAGAATCGATGACCGTCTGATTCACGGACAGGTGATGACTGCCTGGATTAAGAACAAAAAAGCAGATCAGGTGGTGATTGTGGATGATGGAACAGCGAATGATGAGTATATGATCGAGGTGCTGGAGATGGCAATACCGGAGGAAATCGCGATAGGTATCTTCACCAAAGAAGAAGGTGTGCAATTCTTTGAGCAGGGACTGGATGCACCAACGATTCTACTGGTAAAGGGGCCGGAAGCATTAAACTATCTTGTGGATCATGGCATTGCCATTGAGGAAGTGGATGTCGGTGGCATGGGTGCCAGAGCTGATCGAAGTGTATTGTATAAGAATATCTCAACAAGCCCGGAAGAAAACAGGGCGTTCTCTGACCTGTTAAAGAAGAAGGTCAATGTATTTATACAGGTGATGCCACAGGATAAGCCGGTAAGTGTTCAGGAATATTTGAAGTAGAAAATAGAGAGTGATGGTGGATAGATATGAATCAAGAACGTATGGATGGAAGCGTAATCGTAATTACGGGAGGCGGCAGTGGCATGGGCGCTGCCATGGCGAAGGATTTTGCGGGAAGAGGTGCCGGTATCGCAATCCTTGATCTGGATGAAGCAAGAGGGTCAGCTGTAGCGAACAGCATTGCGGACGCAAATGGAAAAGCGGTTTATAAACACGTTGATGTTACAGACAAGCAGGCAGTTGGAAGAGCGGTGGATGAAGTGGAACAGGAGCTGGGAGCTATCACATCCTGGATCAATTCTGCCGGTGTAAGCAAAATGGTGCCGTTTTTGAAAAGCAGTGAGGAGCTGTGGGATTTGACAATCAATGTCAACCTCAAGGCCACCTTCCTGTGCTGTCAGGTTGCGATTGAAAGAATGCTGAAGCATGGAGGAGGAACCATATTGAATATGTCCTCCCTGTCCGGTAAAAAGGCGAGTGCCTGGCAGACCGTTTACTGTGCAAGTAAGTTTGGTGTGCAGGGACTGACACAGTCTATTGCAAAGGAGTTTGCGGATCAAAACATACGTGTAAATTCCATATGTCCGGGAATCGTGTATACAGAAATGTGGGAAAAGCTGAAATATGAATATGCACAGAAAAAGAGTATTGATCCGGAAGAGGTCATGCCATATTTCAAAAAGAATATCCCGATGCATCGTCTGGTTGATCTTCAGGACGTTATCAATGCGGCAGTATTTCTGCTCACTGATAATTCCGGTTATCTGACAGGACAGTCTATCAATCTGACAGGCGGAGAATGGATGGATTAAAACGGCAGTAGGATGAGGAGGTTTCATCATGGATGCATTGGATTTCAGCGGAAGACAGCAGCTGTATTATCAGCTGTATAATATTCTGTTTCAGGATATCATCAGCGGCAAATATCCCGTAGGCTGCATTATACCCGCAGAAAGTGAGCTGATGAAAACCTATCATGTATCACGGGCAACTGCAAGGAAGGCGATGGAGATGCTTGCCAATGACGGGCTGGTCAGGAAAAAGCGCGGCTATGGAACCTTTGTTATATCGGCACAGCCCAACACTTCCCCACAGCGCGTAGTCCGTTATACAAGGAAAAACAGAGTGGATCATGTCATTGCGGTGAAGCGGATGGTTGATCAAAGGGTTATGAAGGCTCCTTCTGATATTGCTAAGTGTCTTCAGCTGCCTGATGACAGTGATATTATTCGGATAAAGCGTGTCCGTTATGCGGGAGAGGAACCGTTCTATCTGGAAATCAATTACTTTGAACAATCCTTTGTACCGGAAATCATGAAACACGATTTTTCAAAAGAATCTCTGCGTGTCTTTCTTTCCAATGCCTATCAGATACAATGGTCCTTTGCCAAGCAGAAAATCTATTCCATTTTGGCAGATAAAGAAATGGCAGAGCTGCTGCACATCGCATACGGCAGTCCACTGCTCTATATACGACGTGTATCCTATGATAAGGATAATCATCCAAGAGAGTGCGTCTGTACCTATTACCGTGCAGATACCTACCATCTGGAGATAGAGCTTGCTATATAACAGGAGGTTCGATTATGTTGCAGTCACTGATATTGCTTGCCGGTTATCCCGGAACAGGAAAAAGCTATCTGGCAAAGCTGCTGATGAAGCAGTTTCCCGGCTTTGAAATATTATCACCGGATGAAATCAAGGAGGAGTTCTGGGATGCCTACGGTTTCCGCGATGAACAGGAAAAGGAAGAGCTGATTCAGAAAAGCTGGGCGGAATACTATCATCGGATGGAATGGAAGCTTGCACGCGGAATCAGTCTTCTCAGTGATTATCCATTCAGTCATAAACAGCATGATCAGCTGCAGGAGGTCTGTGAAAATTATCATGTACAGATTATTACGATTCGCATGATTGCCGATCTGGAGGTTCTGTTTGAGCGGCAAAAAAAACGTGATTTGGACGCTTCCCGTCACCTTGGGCATATCGTAAAGGAATATCATAAGGGGAGGCTGCTGACAAATCATGAGGAAGCGGACAATCTGCTGGATTACGATGAATTTATGCAGCGCTGTACCTGCAGGGGTTATGGAACCTTCGCATTGGGTACAACCCTGCAGCTGGATGTGACAGATTTCGCGACAGCCCCATATGGTGAGCTGATAAACAGAATGAAGGAGCTGCTGGAATTTCAATAAAGGAATCGGTAAAAGCTGAAAAACCGGTCTGGCTCTTACTCGCTTTAAGGTATCCGTAACCATAACGAAAAAAGAAGAAATAATTCCCTATTAAAATGTACCCTGTAAAACGGACACCAGAAAAAGACTACTAAAGGGTCAATCTGGCACCTCGTTTTACGGGGTCTTTTTTGATATACTAAAAGAAAGGAGTCGAGATAATTATGGGGATAAATCATTTTACAAAAGAACAGACTGAAAAATTAAGAAGTAATCCATATGTAAAACATGTCAGCGAGAAAGCAATAACTTATATTGAAGAATTTCGTGAAGAGTTTTACATACGCTACCAAGAAAATCCATTCCCTTCTAAGATTTTAGTGGAAATGGGTTTTGATCTGCATGTTTTAGGAAAATCAAGGATCTATAATATTTCAAAACGTGTAAAAGCTCAGGCATCAAGACCGACAGGATTCAAAGATACGCGCGAAGACATGTCAGGAAGACCCCGCCATAAGGAAAGGACAAGCGATGAAGAAATTGCTTACTTGAAACACCAGGTTGAATATCAACGCCAACAGATAGAAGCACTAAAAAAAATCAACTTCATCGACAAGAAGACGGCATGGAAACAAAAACAGCGAGAGAAAAATACGGAATCATCCAAGAAATGACAGAACGTGATAATAACCTTTTGAATATCAGCTGGCTATGTGAAATAGCTGGTGTATCAAGGTCAGGGTATTATAACTGGATGGGAGGAGGAAAATCGAATAGTGATGAACGTGAAAAGCAGGATCAA